>DATKKO010000159.1:0-6405 GCA_035542955.1 Terriglobales bacterium | reverse complement strand
CATCGGGCCGTGGTTCGGACCATGGTACGCGCCCTACGACTACGTTTCGTTCGGCTCGTACGGGTTTGCGCACCCGGCGCTCCACGCCTTCGGTCCGCGCATCGGGCCGGGCTTCCGCGGCCGTCGATAGATCGTGGGATCGCCGGCGGCGCCCGGAGCGCCGCCGGTGACCTCACGAGGCCGGGGCGCGCTTCCTGCGCCGGTGCCGCGAGTGTGGGCTCGCGACTCCGGTCACGACGTACGTGCCGCTGCGGTCGTCCTTGCGCAGCGTGACCACGCCCGCCTCCTGCGCGTCCTCGAGCAGCTCGCTGAAGCTGCCATAGCCCAGCGCGGCCTCGTTGAACGCAGGGCGCTTGCGCTTCATGGTGTCCTTCACCAGCGAGGCCTGGCTCACTCCGAAGTCCTCACGCTGGAGCGCGCGCACCGTGTCCGCGAGCAGCCGGAACGCTTCGGTGCGGCCCTGCGCGGGCTTGCCGCCGGCTTCCACCGGCTCGGGTCCGTGCTCGAGGTCCTCGTAGTAGATGAACTCGTCGCAGCCGTTCGCGAGCAGCGGCGACGTGGAGGCCTTCATCCCCATGCCGATCACGTAGCGGCCGTTCTCCTTGAGCTTCGCCACGAGCGGGGAGAAGTCGCTGTCGCCCGAGACGATCACGAAGGTGTCGATGTGGCCCTTGCTCCAGCTCAGGTCCATGGCGTCCACCACGAGCCGGATGTCCGCCGAGTTCTTCCCGCTCGTCTCGCGGCGCGGGATCTCGATCAGCTCGATCCCGTTCTCGTGCAGGCCCTGGGTGTAGCCGCGGAATCGGTTCCAGTCGGCGTAGGCCACCTTCACGATCACCTTGCCCTTCTCGAGCAGCCGGTCGAGCACGCGCCGCACATCGAAGGGCGCGCCGCCCTCGCGCAGGCCGAGCGCGATGTTCTCGAAGTCGATGAAGACGGCGATCTGCAGCTGCGGGCCGGCGGCAACGGACGTCGCGGGCATGGGTCGCACCTCCTTCGGGACGGGCGATGGGTCGAGCGCGCATCCTACGCGGCTCGCCCCCGGCGCGACAAGGAGCGGGCCTCCCCGGCTCCGGCGCGATGGCCGGCAGGAAGCCGCTCAGCTCCGCCCCGGGCGTCCACGCCGTCGGCCGTTCGCGAAGCTCTCAATTCCCGAGGGCGCCGCGCCGATAACCCTCCCGGATGGCCCCGGCCCCGCGGCCGAGCGCCCGCCTGCGCGGGCGGCGGTCTCGCGGCCGGACTCGGCCTCGACGCAGGGACGCCCGCCGGACCGGGGCCCGGCGCCGGGCCCTGCAATGATCCTGCGGGCGAGCCGTCGGACGCCCGCGTTCACCTCGTTCCCACCGAGGCGCCATGTCCGAGAAGAGCGCAGGCATGCAAGCCGGAACCTCCGAATCTCCGCTCGTTCCCCCCGGCCTCCGCGAGGTCCTCGACGCGAGCCCCGATGTCCTGTTCGCCTGCGACGCCGAGGGCACGCTTCTCTGGTTGAATCACGCGTTCGAGCTTCTCACCGGCCGGCCGGCCAGCGGCCAGATCGGGAAGCCCTGGTCGAGCGCCGTGGCGCCGCAGGAGGTGCGGCGGCTGGTGAGGATGTTCCTGCGCCAGCGCCGGGACCGCATCCCGGTCGTGGAGACCCCCGCGCCGTTGCTGGCGACCGGGGGCCGCGAAGTGTGGGTGACCGTGCGTGTCAACCGGATCGAGCGCGTCGACGGCAGCGTGATCCTGGTGGGGACGGCCCGCGCGCAGGCCGCGTCCGACGACGGAGCGGCCACGCCCGACGGGCGAAGCGCGCACGCATGCGCACGGGGTTCCAGCGCGGGCGCGGCCGCCGCGAAGCCCCCGGGGTCGGCCGTCGCGTCCCCGGCATCGGCCCAGCGCCATCCGCGCGGCCTCGCTGCCGTGCTCGGGATCCTCGGCCGTCGCCGCGGACCGGAACCGAGCGCCGCGCCGGCCGCCGCGCCCTCCACGCCGGCCGCGTCCTCCGCGCCGGCCGATGCTGCGTCGAACGGCACCGCGCTCAAGCGGCAGATCGAGCAGCTCCGGGGCGAACTCGAGGAGGCGCGGGCCCTGGCGCGCGAGCGCCGCGAGTTCCTGGCCACGATGGCCCACGAGATCCGCACACCGATGAACGGCATGATCGGCATGGCCCATCTGCTGCTCGAGACGGACCTCGACTCGGAGCGCCGCAACATGGTCGAAGTGCTGCTCCAGTCCGGGGAGGTGCTGCTCAACCTGGTGAACGACACGCTCGACTTCTCGCGGGTCGAAGCCGGCAAGCTCGAGCTCGAGCGCATCCCCTTCGATCTGCGGGTGGCGACGAACGAGGTCGCCGCGCTGCTCGCGCCGATGGCGAACGAGAAGGGGCTCGACCTGGAGTGCGTCGTGCACCACGAGGTGCCCTCGCGCGTGATGGGGGACCCGGGGCGGCTGCGTCAGGTGCTGCTCAATCTGGGCGGGAACGCGGTCAAGTTCACGGACAAGGGCAGGGTGATGATCGCCGTCGACCGCGTGCGCGAGGACGAGCACGCGGTGACGCTGCGCTGGGCGGTGGCGGACTCGGGTCCGGGCATGAGCGAGGACCAGAAGGACCGTCTGTTCGACTTCTTCGCCCAGGGCGACAACTCGATCGCGCGCCGCTTCGGCGGCACCGGGCTGGGGCTCGCGATCTCGAGCCGCCTGGTGGGGCTGATGGGCGGGACGATCAGCCTGGACAGCAAGCCCGGCGAAGGCAGCCGCTTCTGGTTCGACGTCACGCTCGAGAAGCAGGCGGACGCCACGCAGATCCCGATCCCCTCGCCCTCGAAGGCCGTGCTGGCGGGGCTCCGCGTGCTGGTGGTGGACGGGTCGGCCACGATGCGCCGCTCCTTCACGACCAAGCTCGAGGCCTGCGGCTGCCGCGTGGAATCCGCCGAGGACGCGGACCGCGCGCTCGCGCGGTTGCACGAGGGCGTGCGGGCCAACGACCCGTTCCGCCTCACGCTGATCGAGCGCGAGTTGCCGGGCATGAACGGCGAGGAACTGGGCGCCGCGATCCGCGCCGACGGCGCGCACGATGGAACGCTGACCGTGCTGGTCACCTCGGTCGGCCGCCGCGGGGACGCGGCGCGCGCCCGCGCGCGCGGATTCTCCGCCTACCTGGTGAAGCCGCTCGACTGGGACGGGCTGGCGGCCGCGCTGGCGGAGGTCCTCCACGTCACCGCGACCGCCGCACCGGGCGCCACGCCGCCTCTCGTCACGCGCCATTCGATGGCCGAGGCGCGGCGCAGCCGGCTGCGCATCCTGCTCGTCGAGGACAGTCCGGTGAGCCAGCTCGTGACCGAGT
Source organism: Terriglobales bacterium (assembly GCA_035542955.1). Taxonomy (GTDB): domain Bacteria; phylum Eisenbacteria; class RBG-16-71-46; order RBG-16-71-46; family RBG-16-71-46; genus JANXPZ01. Next base: position 3,083 of record DATKKO010000159.1, on the reverse strand, counting down.
GGACGCTGCGGCGTCTGGGCTACGGCATGCGCACCGTCGGCACGGTGCGCGAAGGGCTCGTGGCCTGCGCCGAGGAGGCGTTCGATCTCGTGCTGCTCGATCTCCAACTCCCCGATGGCGACGGGTTCGAGCTGACGCGCGTGCTGCGCTCGAGCGAGGCGCCCGGGCGGCACCTGCCGATCGTGGCGATGACCGGCAGCGTGGAGCCGGGCGATCGGGAGAAGTGCCTCGCGGCGGGGATGGACGAGTACCTGCCGAAACCGGTCGATCTCGGCCTGCTGAGCCGCATGGTCCAGGCGCTGACCGAATCGGAGCTCGCGGCCGAGGTCCCGCCCGTGGCCAGCGTGTGCGCGAGCGTGCGCGGCGAGCCCGATCCGGACAGGATCGCGGTCGTGGTCGAGGACGCCCGCCTGCTGCACGACCTCGAGGCGGCGGAGGCGGGCGCGGCGGGGACGCTCGGCTGGGGCGATGGAAAACAACCCGCGGCGAATCCCGAGCCCCCTCGGGCCGACGCGTCGGCGGCGTTCGCGGGCACGCAGGCGGCCGCGCTTCTCGCCCGCGACGAGATGAGCGCACCGACGCCGCCATCCCCGGTTCAGGCGCCGGATCCGGCGCCGTGCGAGGCGTCCGCGGCTGCCGGCCCTCCGGCGCTCTCGCCGGGCGACATCGTCCCCCTCGCCGAGTGGTGCGGAGAGCGCGACACCAGCGGCACTCAGCCGCCGATCGATCACGAGCGGCTCGAACAGACCTGCATGGGGATCGACTCCCTGCGCGAGACCGTGATCAACGCGTTCCTGACCGAGGTCCGGCCCCGTCTCGAGAAGCTGAGCGAGGCGTTGGCCGGGCACGATGCGCGCCGGGCCGAGTTCGAAGCGCACGGGCTCAAGGGCATGTGCGCCACGCTCGGAGCGAAGCCCTGCGCCGAGACCTTCGCCGAGCTGGAGCGGATGTGTCGCGAGCGGACGTTCGAGGGCGTGCCGCGACTGATGAAGCAGGCGCACATCGAGGTCACGCGCACGGAGCACTACCTGACCGGCACGGACTGGACGCGCAAGGCGGCGTAGGCAGGGGATCGCGTGCGGAGTGGCGGCGGTTCGGGCGGACGGGAAGCGCGATCGCAAACTGAAGAGTCCGCTTGGCATGGCCGATAACGTGCACGAGGGAGCACGGCCCCCGGAATCCACGGTCCAATGGACGGGGCCCCTCGCCGGAGACCGTGCGCCGCGTCACCCGCCGGACCCGACGCCCCCGATCGCGTCCGGCGGGGAGCGCGGTCGGGGCAGGGCTGCCCTCCTCGGCTCACTTCCGTCCTGATCGAGGCGTCATGGCCGAACGGCATGCAGGCGCGAGCGCTCCCGCATCGGAGATCGCTTCCATCGTCTCCCTCGGACCACGTGAGCTTCTCGACGCGAACCCGGACGTGGTCTTCGCCTGCGGTCCCGACGGGAACCTCCTGTGGCTCAACCGCGCGTTCGACGCCCTGACCGGCCTCTCCGCAGCCGACTTCATCGGCCGTCCGGCGCTGAGCCTCGTCGCCCCGAGCACGCGCGCGCGCGCGCTGCGCGTGTTCGTGCGCCAGAGGCGCCGCCGAACGCCGGTCGTCGGGACCGGGCTCGCCCTGCTCGACGCGAGCGGCGGCGAGGTGCCGATCGAGGTCCGGATGCGGCTCGTGGATCAGGCCGACGGAGATGCGCTCCAACTGGGTATGGCGCGCCCGGCCGCCGCCCGGCTGCCGCTCCCGGCCGCACCCTGCACGCCCGCGGCGGCGAACCTCCTCACCACGCTGTCCCACGCGAGCCGCACGCACATGGACGGCGTCATGAGCATGGCCGGACTGCTGCTCCAGTCCGAGCTCAGCCCGGAGCAGCGGACCATGGTCGGCGTGATCTGCGATGCCGGGCGGTCCCTGCTCCAGGTCGTGAACGACGCGATCGAGTACGCGAAGCTCGAATCGGGCACGCTGGATCTCGAGCGGATCGGTTTCGACCTGCGGGTCGCGGTCGGGGAGACGGCGACGATTCTCGAGGCCGAGGCGCGGGAGAAGGGCCTGGAGTTCTCGTGTCAGGTGCATCACCAGGTTCCCTCGCTGTTCTGGGGTGATCCCGGCCGACTGCGCCAGATCCTGCTGCACCTCGGCCGCAACGCGATCCGCCTGAGCACGGGGGCCCGCGTCGCGATCGAGATCGTGCGCCTGCGCGAGGACGACCACGACGTGACCGTGCGGTTCGGCGTGAGTGGCGCGCGGGGAGTGGGCGACGCGGCGAACGCGCCTGACACGGCCGACCCCGCGCGCGCGGACTCCGCCGATCCAGGCTTCGACGTCCTGGTCGTGCGCCGGCTGATCGAGCTGATGGGGGGCTCGGTGGGGACGGACCCCCTCGGCTTCCGCTTCGACCTGACGCTCGAGCGGCAGGCGCCGCACGAAGAGGAGGATGGCGGGCAGCTCTCGAGAGCGGATCTCGTCGGCCAGCGGGCTCTGGTCGTGTTCTCCTCCGCGGTCATGCGCCGCACGCTGATGTCGAGGCTCGAGTCTCTGGACTGCGAGGTCGCGGGGGCCGAGGGGGCCGAGGACGCACTGGCGCTCCTCCGCGAGGGGGCGCGATCGGGCGCGCCGTTCCGCTGGGCCCTGATCGATCGCGAGCTGGCGAACACGAACGGCGAGCAGCTGGGCGCGGCGATCCGCGCCGATCACGCGCTCGACGGCACGCTCACGCTGCTCCTGACCTCGGTGGGGCGCCGCGGCGACGCGGCGCGGGCGAGGGAGCGAGGCTTCTCGGCCTATCTGGCCACCACGATCGAGATCGATGAGCTGGCCGAGGCGCTGTGCGAGGTGCTCCATCGGTCCGCGACTGCCTCCACCGCGGGGGCCGCGCCGCTGGTCACGCGCTACTCGCTCGTCGAGGCGCGCCGCGGGCGCACGCGCATCCTGGTGGTGGAGGACAGCACGGTGAACCAGCTCGTCACCCAGTGGGCGCTCCACCGGCTCGGCTATCGGGTCGAGATCGTCGGAGCCGCGGCGGCCGCGCGCAGCGCGTGGCAGGCTTCGAGCTTCGACGTGGCCATCCTCGACGCCCGGCTGCCGG
>DATKKO010000158.1:0-5613 GCA_035542955.1 Terriglobales bacterium | reverse complement strand
TGCGCACCTACCCCCGGGTGGTCGAGGAGACGATGCGCAAGCGTCATCACCTGCTGAAGTTCCTGCTGCGCCGCGGACGGATCCACGACGGGAACAACTGGACCTGCCGACATCGAGCCTGGCTCGCCGCCCAGCCCTGGGACGACTGCAAGGATGCCGCCACGTTCGAGGAGCTCATGAGTGGCTTGCGCGAGCTGGAGGAGCGTCAGAAGCGTCTGCGGCACGTCATGGAGCGGGTCGCCGCGGAAGACGAGCGGGCCCTGGCGACGGCGTTGCTGCGCTGCTTCACCGGCATCGATACCGCTGCCGCGCTCACGCTGGCGACGGAGATCTTCGCCATCGAGCGCTTCCGCCGGCCCCGCGATCTGATGAGCTACCTGGGACTGACCCCGAGTCTCTACCAGAGCGCGGACCGGGAAACCCGCGGCGGCATCACCAAGACGGGCAATCGCTACGCCCGCTGGGTGCTCGGCCAAGGGGCCTGGGCCTACCGCCACCGCCCACGGGTGGGCAAAGAGCTGCAGCGGCGACGACAGGCTCAGCCCGCCTGGGCCATCGCCATCGCCGACCGCGGCGGACCCGCGCCGCCGTCATCGTCCGCGCGTGGGCGGCAGACGGCGCTCGATCTCCTCCCAGGCCCAGCGCTCCAGCTCGTCCGGCGACTTCGTGGCGTCGAGCACGATCCAGCGCGCGGGCTCCGCCGCGGCCAGCTCGAGGAAGCGCGCCCGCACCCGCTCGTGGAACTCCGCCGGCTCGCGGTCGAGCCGGTTCGTGTCGCCCTCGGCCCCTTCACGACGCGCGAGGCCCACCGCCGCGGGCAGGTCGTAGAGCAGCGTGAGGTCCGGCCGGAGTCCGCCGGTCGCGGCGCGATTCAGGATCGCGAGCAGGGCGGCATCGATCCCGCGTCCCGCGCCCTGATAGGCGAGCGTGGAATCGTCGTAGCGGTCGCAGAGCACCACGCGGCCCGCTTCGAGCGCGGGGCGGATCAGGTTCTCGACCAGGTCGGCGCGCGCCGCCTCCATCAGCAGCGCCTCGGACGTCGGACCCGGCCGCCGCGCCGGATCGAGCAGGAGCGCGCGGACGCCCTCGGCGAGCGGGGTGCCGCCGGGCTCGCGGGTGAGCAGCGGCTCGAAGCCGCGACGCCGCAGGCGCTCCGCGAGCCGCGCGACCTGCGTGGACTTGCCCGAGCCCTCGCCGCCCTCGAAGGTCACGAACAGACCGCGCATCGGCGCCCCCCGCTGCCGCCTACTTCTTCTTCGCCGCCTTCCCGACCCGACCCGGACCCGGCCCGCGCCGCGGGCCGGGTACCCCGCGGGTCGGGTGCCCCGTCGAGGAGACGCGGCGCGCGGGCGCCGGCCGTGCCGACTTCGCCCGGGTCGCCACACGAGCGGCTGGCGCCGTGCTCTCCGGCTTCGCCGCCTCGACCATCTTCGAGGCGCGGGCGCGCCTCTCCACGCCCGCCGTCACGTAGCGGGCCGGTGCGACACCGGCCTTGCGCAGGCGCTCCTTGAGCAGCGTGTCGGACTTGGGGTCGCGGATGAACTGTTCCGTGTAGGCGCGCGCGTCCTCGTCCGGGAACTGCCAGGGGGGCGACTTCTTGAAGTACGACGAGGGCGCCGCCAGCGCGCCCTTGAGCCCGTGGTCCAGGCCCAGCTTGGCGCAGCGCACGGCGTCGATGACGACGCCGGCCGAGTTGGGCGAGTCCCAGACCTCGAGCTTCAGCTCGAGATTGAGCGGCACGTCGCCGAAGGTCGTACCCTCCATCCGGATGTGGCACCACTTGCGGTCCTTGAGCCACGGAATGTAGTCGCTGGGGCCGACGTGGATGTCCTCCTCGGAGACCGGGTAGGGAATGATGCTGGTCACCGCCGAGGTCTTCGAGATCTTCTTCGATTCGAGCCGCTCGCGCTCCAGCATGTTGAGGAAGTCGGTGTTGCCGCCGAAGTTGATCTGGTACATGCGGTCGATGCGCACGCCGCGCTCGACGAAGAGCCGCGACAGCACGCGGTGCGTGATGGTGGCGCCCACCTGCGACTTGATGTCGTCGCCGATCACCGGCAGCCCGCGCTTCTCGAAGCGGTCCTGCCAGTACTGCTCGCGCGCGATGAACACCGGGATGCAGTTCACGAAGGCACAGCCGGCCTCGAGCACCTGCTCGACGTACCACTTGGTGGCCTCCTCGGAGCCCACCGGCAGATAGTTCACGACCACGTCGGTCTTCGTGTCCTTGAGCAGCTTCACGATGTCCACCGTGGAGCCCGGCGCCTTCTGGATGATCTTCGAGAGATACTTGCCCAGCCCGTCGTGCGTCATCCCGCGCTGCACCGTGACGCCCATGCGCGGGACCTTGTCGAAGACGAAGGTGTTGTTGGGCCAGGTCACGATCGCCTCGGCCACGTCCTTGCCCACCTTGTTCTTGTCGATGTCGATCGCCGCCACGATCTCGACGTCCCGGATGTGGTAGCCGCCCAGGTTCACGTGCATGAGACCGGGGATGCGCTCGGTCTCCTTGGCGTCACGGTAGTAGTGGAGCCCCTGCACGAACGACGAGGCGCAGTTGCCCACGCCGATGATGGCGACACGGACTTTGCTCATGAAGGCGTCCCCTCCCGTGGATCGAGGTCCGCTTCGCGCGTCTGCCGCCACACGTGGCGCGCGCGCTGGAAGGCGGTCCAGAACGACACCAGGCCCAGCACGATCAGGGCCCAGAACATCACGCCGAGGTTCTTGAGCAGGCCGGCGAGCACGAGCACCGCGATCCTCTCGGGGCGCTCGAACCAGCCGACGTTGCACGCGATGCCGAGACCTTCGGCCCGCGCCCGAGTGTAGGAGACCAGGAACGAGCCGACCAGCGCCAGCATGCCGATCATCATCACGACGACGGCGAAGAGGATCGGGTCGAGCTCGAGCGGCTGCAGGTCGGCGAAGCGCACGTAGAAGCCGGTGATGCCAGCGATCACGAAGCCCTCGCTCAACCGGTCGAAGGTCGAATCGAGGAAGGCGCCGAAGCGGGTCTCGAGCCCGAGCCGCCGCGCGAGCTGGCCGTCGAGCATGTCGCAGAGGCCCGCCACGATCAACGCGAGCGCGGCCGCGCGCCAGCGGCCGAGGAGGAACAGAGCCCCGGCGAGCGCGCCGAACGCGAGTCCCGCGACCGAGAGATGATCGGGCCGCACGCCGAGCCGGGCGAGCAGCGAGACCAGCGGCCCGAAGGCCGCGCGCACGCGGCTGCGCACCTGCAGCTTGGCGCCGGCCAGCCGGCCCGCGCCCGCCGGCGGGGAGGCCGGCGCCTGTCCGGTCCCGGTCACGCCGGCGATCCGCCTTCCCCGCGCACGCGTCCCCCCAGCACCAGCACGATCTCCCCCCGTCGCCGCTCCGGCGTGAGCGCGGCCCGCACCTCGCGGGCGGTGCCGCGCAGCACCTCCTCGAAGGTCTTCGTCAGCTCGCGGGCCAGCGCGATCGGGCGCTCGCCCCAGATCGCCTCCAGGTCCGCGAGGCACGCCGCGATGCGATGGGGCGACTCGAAGGCCACCACCGTCTCGCGGCGTTCGTGCAGCTCCTCGAGCCGTTTCCGCCTCGCGCCCGCCTTCACCGGCAGGAAGCCCACGAAGGTGAAGGCGTCCGTCGGCAATCCGCTCACCTGCAGGGCCGCGATCGCTGCGCTCGGCCCCGGGACGGCCTCGACCCGCAGGCCCGCCGCGAGCGCCGCGCGCACCACGGGGAAACCCGGATCCGCGATCCCCGGCGAGCCGGCGTCCGTCACGAGCGCGATCGATCGGCCTTCCCCGAGCGCGCGCAGCAGCGCGGGGATCTTCGATCGTTCGTTGTGCTCGAACAGGCTCGTCACCGGGACGGAGACGCCGTAGTGCTCGAGCAGTCGCCGGGTCCGCCTCGTGTCCTCGGCGGCCACGAGGTCCGCCCCGGAGAGGATGCGCACCGCGCGATGCGTGATGTCCTCGAGGTTCCCGATCGGCGTGGCCACCAGATAGAGGGTCCCCTTCGAGGCGGAGGCTTGGATCACTCGTCTGCTCCCGGCATGAGCCGGCGCACGGTAGCACGCTGCCCGAAACGGCGTCCACCGCGAGCGCGGCGCGCTCGCGACCGCGAGACGCTCCGGGCCGCGGAGCTCTCCGCGGCCCTACCGCCGTCGCGCGAGAAGCGCGCGGGTCACCCGCACCGCGTCCGCGAGCGTGGGATCGTTCGCCTCGTCGGCCGCGCTCACCCGCGCCAGCTCCGCCCCGGCCTGCTCGCTCTCGCCGCCGGCCGCGAGCACCAGCGCCGCGTGCGCGTGCAGCGCCGATCCCGCGAATCCCGCCGCGACCGCGCGCCGCAGTGTGAGCCGCGCGGCCGCGAGCTCTCCCTGCTGCACCTGCGTCCGGATCAACGCCCCCCACGCCGAGGTCAGGTCCGGCTCGCGCCGGACCGCGCGCGCGAACAGGCTCTCCGCGTCCGCGAACCGACCCGCGCGCGCCGCCTCCCAACCCCGGCTCTCCCAGGCACGACCTTCACCCCCGACCAGGCCGGACATGCCCGCGCGCACCGAATCGGCGCGGGCGGTCCGTCCCGCCCGGGAGTACGCGTTCGCGAGCGCCGCGGCGATGCTCGCGTCCTCGGGAGCGAGCCCCGCCGCGCGCTCGAGCCAGCCCGCCGCCTCGGGCGCGCGCCCGAGACGGAGCAGCGTCTCGCCGTAGCCCGCGAAGAGCTGCGCACGTTCCAGCGCCGAGCCGGAGGAGCCCGGGACGGTGCGGCGTTCGGCGCCTTCGAGGCGGACGGCGCGCTCGAAGGCGCGTGCCGCGGCCTCCTCCTCTCCGCGATCGGCGAGCCTCATCGCCCGATCGCACTCGATCTCCCACGCCAGCCGGGCCCGGCTCAGACCCGGCGCGGGCTGCCAAGCGACGGCCACGCCGAGGAGCAGCGCCGCCGAGCACCACACGCGCCGCGCGCCGGTGCCGCTTCGCCAGGCCGCGACCAGCGCCTGGATGCCCACCGCCGCGAGCACGACGAGCGCGGGGACCAGATGGTGCCGATAGCGATCCGTCACGAAGAACGGCAGGATGCCGAGAGTGACCACGGCGACATAGCCGATCAGGAACCGGCCGGCGCGCCCGGCCCTCGCCCAGGCGAACGCCAGTCCCACGAGCGCGAGTGGCCCGAGGAATCCGAAGCTCCCGACGAACGGCAGTCCGGGGGCTCCCGCGAGCGCGCGGAACTCGTCCACGTTCTCGATCTGCGCGTACTCGCGCCGGTTCCAGGTCATGAGCAGCCGCCGCGCCGTGAGCCGCGCGACGCGGCCCGGATGCGCGCGCGCGTACTCGGCCGCGAGCCGCGCCCAGTACGCCGAGCTGGCCTTCGGACCGAGCGAGAGGCCTTGCGTGGCGCGCAGGTAGCCGCGGCCGTCCAGCTCGACTCCTCCATCCGCGCGCGACGGGTCGATCGGGCTCGGCTGGCTCGAGCCCACGATGGGCACGGAGCCCCCGGTCGCCTCCGGGTTGTTGCCCATGTACAGGTTGTAACCGAAGTTGTAGGTGAACGGGATCCACTCGCCCGAGACCAGCCGGTTGCGCAGCGCCACCGGCGCGGTGACGAGCAGGAAGCCCGCGAGCGCCGCGCCGAGCG
>DATKKO010000157.1:0-2878 GCA_035542955.1 Terriglobales bacterium | reverse complement strand
GACGACGAGCGCGCGCGGGCGCGAAGGCCTTCGCCGGCCAGCGCTCGCGCGCGATCGCTCGGCGCGCCCGCCAGGATCGCGGTGCGGTCGCAGGACGCGTAGGTCATGCCGGCGGCCACCGGACAGGAAGGAAGAGAGTCTCGCACACCCCCTCATTCCGGCACGGTTAGTGCCACCGTTCACGCTCTCTTATGGACGACCTAAGTCCTTATACGGCAAACATTTGACCGAGAGAACATGGCGTCACGGTGTGCCATTTCGTCCTGTCTTTGCGCACCCGCTGTGCCGTTCCGGTACAGTCATTTCGGCTAGTTGTGCCCGGCCTCGCCGGGCCACAGCTCTTGCAGCGTAAGTCGTGGCTGCTCGCAGACGTAGATGGTGCGATCCTGCTCCTCCTCCACGAGCCAGTCGTTCACGAGGTGCGCCGCCGGCGTGACCACGCCGCAGAAGCGCTCGAGCGAACGCCGCGGCACGCCGGCCGTGATCACCACGGTACCCGGCTTCTCTCCCGGACCGAAGAACCAGAAGCTCCCCGCGGTGCTCACGACGTTCGGCAGCCCGAGTCGTCGCCCGTAGAACTCGAGCGCACCGGCCTCGCCGTAGTTCTCGCCCGCGATCACCACCTGCACGCGCTTCTCCGGCGGGAGCGAATCGTAGACGTGCTGCACGGCGCGCGCGAGATCCTCCCAGCCGAGCATGTCGGCGTAGTCCTGCGGCAGCCGGAGCAGGTGCCCCTGATTGGTGCGGCGGAGCACGCTGAACCCGCTCGCCTCCCCCCAGCGCTCCATGGCCGGCGGCGGGAGGATGGGCAGTCCCGCCGGCGCGATGAAGAGGCCGAACAGCACGATGGCCGACACGGTGGCGATGCGCAGCACCCTCGTGGCGCGCGTGGACGCGAGCGCACCCAGCGCGACGCTCCCCGCGGCGAAGAGCGTGGGATAGATGGGGCCGATGTAGTACGGCTTCCCCTTCGCGAGCATGACGGTGAGGAACGCCGTGACGCACGTGATGCCCACGATGCGGAACGGGCGGAGGTCGGCGCGCCGGAAGAGCGCGAGGGCCCCGGCGAGCGCCAGCAGGAACGCCGGGCCGAGGATGAGCTGCCGGCTCAAGAAGGAGGCGTACGACACGTACGCGAGCTGCGATTCCCGCAGCACGCGCATCTGCTCGAGGAGCGGCCAGCCGAGCGCGACCTGCCCGATCACGCTCGGGCTGCCGATCGCCAGCGCGAGGAGCGCGGCGAGCCAGGGGGCGCGCGTGCGCAGCGCATCGCGCTGCTCGATCAGGAGCGCCACGAAGAGCGCGAAGCCGAGGATCAGGATGCTGAACTTGGTGAGGAGCCCCAGCCCGAGCGCCGCGCCGATCGCGAGCCACCAGCGCGGATCGCCGCTGCCGCGCAGGCGCACCAGCGCCCAGAGCGTGAGCGTCCACCAGAGCTGGTCGAAGACCACGGGCTGGAAGAGGTTCCCCGGACGCAGGAAGAGCGGGTGCACGGCGACGGCGAGCGCGGCCAGCACCTGCGCGAAGCGGCCACCGCCCATCTCGCGTGCGATCGCCGCCGCGAGTGCGAGCGTCGAGGCAGCGGCGAGCATCGGCAGGAAGCGGATGGCGATGAGCGAATCGCCGAGCAGCGCGTGCTCGGCGTTCCAGGCGAGCGCGATGAACGGGGGGAAGTCCATGCGGAAGAGCCGCAGGTGGTCCCCCATGGCCATGTACAGGAACTCGTCGCGGTGGATGCCGTACGGCGACCACGCGTTCACCGCGAGGTGCGTCACGATGACGACGGCGGCGATCGCGAACACCGCGGCCCGGGCGTAGGGCGGCCGCTCGCGGATGGACGTCGGGGGCGCGGTCATGGCTCCTCCGCCATACGGCGGAACGCGCCGCGCTGTTCCACGAGCGAATCCAGGAGCGCGAGCTGCGCGCGGGCGCGTTCGAGATTGTGGCCGGGGCGGGCGGTCCGGTAGTATCGGTCCCCCTCGAGATGGTCGGTGAGGAAGCGCACCGCCTGCTCGAAGACCATCGCCTCGGCGCCCTCCGGGAGGCGGGCGCGCTCCGCGGCGCCGAGCACCGGGCCGGCGCCGCGGAGATAGCCGCGCAGGATCGCGGCGTAGCGCGCGGGATCGGCGTGCACGCGCGCCGGGTCCGGCTCGTCCTCGGCCGCGGGGGAGACCATCGAACGCACCAGGTCGCCGAAGTCGTGCAGCGAGAGCCCCGGCATCACGGTGTCGAGGTCCACCACGCAGAGCGCGTCGCCGCTCCGTGCGTCGAAGAGCACGTTCGCGATCTTGGCGTCGAGGTGCGCGATGCGGAGCGGCGCGTCGCCAAGTGCCCGCGCGCGGGCGAACGCGCCGGTGAGCGCATCGCGGTGGCGGGCGATCGCATCGACGGCGGCGCGCGCACCGGCGGCGCGCCCCGCGGCGTCGGCGGCGATGGCCCGGTCGAGCGCCGCCACGCGCGCGGCGGTGTCGTGGAAGCCGGGGATCGTCTCGTGGAGCGGCGGGCCGGCGTAGTCCGCGAGGGCGCGCAGGAAGCGGCCGAAGGCATGGGCGGCGGATGCAGCGTCGTGCTCGTCGCGCGCGGTCTCGCGCGTGACCGCGCCCTCGATGAACTCGAACATCCGCCAGGGGGTGCCGTCGGCATCGAGGGCGAGGGGGGCGCCATCGCGCGCCGGGACGAGCGTGAGCGTGCGCACGCCGCGCGCCGCGAGGTGCGCGGTGACGGCCGCGACGTTCGCCATCACGAGGTCCGGGCGCGGGAAGACGGAGGTGTTGAGCCGCTGCAGCAGCCAGCGCCTCGTGGGCGTCTCGACGATGAAGGACGCGTGGATGTGTCCCCCCGAGTGCGGTCGCACCGCGCGCACCGGGCCATCGGTCGC
>DATKKO010000156.1:0-2493 GCA_035542955.1 Terriglobales bacterium | reverse complement strand
TTCGATCTCCTGCGCTCCGACCGCGCGTCGAAGGGCGACGTGCTCGCCACGGCTCACCTCGCCGGCGTGATGGCCGCGAAGAACGCGAGCAGTCTGATCCCGCTGGCCCATCCGATCCCGCTCGACGCGATCGAGCTCGGCTTCACGCTCGATCCGCAGGGCCCCTCGGTCGAGATCGAGTCCCGCGTGCGCACGCGCGCTCCGACCGGCGTGGAGATGGAGGCGCTCACGGCCGTGACCGTGGCCGCGCTCGCCGTCTACGACATGCTCAAAGCCGTGGATCGCGGGATGGTGATGGGCGAGTTCGCGCTCTGGGAGAAGCGCGGCGGGCGGAGCGGCGTGTTCCGCCGCGCTCGCGCGGCTCGCGCTCGACCCGCGCGCTGAGCGCAGCCGCCACTCCCCTTTCCATGAGCCAGCCCCGGTCCCTGACCTACGCCCAGGCCCGCGAGCGCGTGCTCGCCGCGACGCGCCCGGGCGCGATCGAGCGCGTGAGCCTCGCGGCGGCGCGCGGCCGCGCGCTGCGCGAATCGATCGTCGCCGCGCACGCGCTGCCGCCGTTCGACAATCCCTCCATGGACGGCTGGGCCGTGCGCGCGGCGGATCTCGCCTCCGCCTCGCCCGAGGCGCCCGTCGTGCTGCCCGTAACCGGCGTGATCGCGGCCGGCGTCGCGCCGCGGGGGCCGCTCGCGCCGGGCCGGGCCGTGCGGATCATGACCGGGGCGCTCCTGCCCGAGGGCGCGGACGCGGTGATCGCCTTCGAGGACGCGGAGGAGATCGGATCCGCCGGCGGCCCGGACGAGGAGCGCGTGCGCTTCGCGAGGCCCGCGCGCGAGCGCGAGAACGTGCGCCCCGCGGGGGCCGACCTCGCGGCGGGCGCCGTCGCGCTCGAGGAGGGCCGCGAGCTCTCGGCCCACGACGTCGCGCTGCTGGCGGCGATCGGCGAGGCCGAGGTGCCGGTGGGCGCGCGTCCCCGGGCCGCGATCCTCTCCGCCGGCGACGAGCTGCTCGAGCCCGGCGAGCCGCTGCGTCCGGGCGCGATCCGCGACTCGAACCGGCCGCAGCTCGCCGCGCTGCTCGAGGAATGCGGCGCGCTCGTGGTCTTCCGGCGCCGCGTCGGGGACGATCCGCGCGCGGTCACCGCGGCCGTGCGCGAGGCGCTCGAGGGCGCGGACGTCGTGCTCACCATCGGCGGCATCTCGGCGGGCGACTTCGATCCCGTGAAGCAGAGCCTCGGCGCGCTCGGGGAGATCGAGCACTGGCGCGTGGCGATCCGGCCGGGCAAGCCCCAGGCATTCGGCACGCCGGGCGGGAAGCTCTTCTTCGGTCTTCCGGGCAATCCGGGATCCGTGGCCTGCACCTTCGAGGTGTTCGTGCGTCCGGCGCTGCGCAAACTCCAGGGTTTCTCGATCCTCGACCGCCCGATCCTCGACGTGCGCGCCGGCGCGCGCGTTCCCTCGGCCGCGGGGCGCAGGGATTTCGTGCGCGCGACGCTCGAAGTCCGGGACGGCACATGGTGGGCGAGCCCCGCGGGGCCGCAGGTCTCGGGCTACCTCACGCCGCAGTCGCGCGCTCACGCGCTGCTGGTCGTGCCCGAGGAGGCCGCCGAGCTCGGGCCCGGAGATCGCGCGCAGGCGCTGCTCCTGCGCTGGCCCGGATCGAGCGCGTGAGGAATCGCGCCCGTTCCGCGCGGGCGCGAGGGCGGGCCGCGGCCGCGCTTCCCTCGCGGCATCCCTCGCTGTGGTTCGCCGTGCTCGTGTGCGCGGCGATCGTCGCGCTCTCCGTCACCCACGACGCCTTCGATCCCGATCCATGGCAGCACCTCGCGGTCGGCCGCTTCATCTGGGAGCGCCACCACTTCCCCACCACCCAGCTCTGGACCTGGCCCACCTACGGCGCGCAGGAGGTCGATTACGCCTGGGGCTTCGAGGCCCTGATCTGGCCCTTCTGGAGGCTGGGCGGACTGCTCGGGCTCTATCTCTGGCGCTGGCTCGCCACGCTCGCCGCCTTCGGCCTCGCCTGGGCCGCGGCCCGCCGCATGGGCGCTCGCGGTCTGGCGCCGCTGGTGGTGATCGCGCTCTGCGCCATGATCTATCGCGGGCGCTCGCAGGTGCGGCCCGAGACGCTGGCCGCGGTGCTCCTGATGGCCGAGGTGTGGCTGCTCGAATCGCGCCGCCACGGGTCGCGCATACCGGCGGCGTGGCTGGTCGTGATCGCGTGGATCTGGGCAAACACGCACATCACGTACTGGCTGTTCTTCGTGGTGCTGGGGATCCACGTGCTGGCGGCGCAGCTGCCGCCGCGGCGCACCGGGGCGCCGCCGGGCACCATCGCGCGCAGCGCGATGGTCCGGGAGCTGTGGCTGGCGGGGCTCGGGGCGGCGGCGATCTCGTTCGTGAACCCATGGGGGTGGCGAACGCTCTGGCAGCCGTTCGAGTTCTGGCTCGTCTGGCGGCACGAGTGGATCTATCGCGGGATCGAGGAGCTGAGAACCGT
>DATKKO010000155.1:0-3067 GCA_035542955.1 Terriglobales bacterium | reverse complement strand
GCACGGCCGCGATGCGCACGCCCTTGCCGACCTGCACCGGCGCGACCGCCTCGGCGCCCTCGGGCTGCGCGGCGCGTCCGTTCTCCACGGTCTCGTAGAGCACGTCCTCGAAGCTGACACGCGAGCGCTTGAATCCGGTGGTGTTCACGTTCGCCAGGTTGTTGGCGATCACGTCGATCATCTGCTGCTGCGCCATCATGCCGCTGGCCGACGTGCGAAGGCTCGAGTCCATGTTTGCGTCCCCTCCGCGGAGCGACCGCGCCCCTGGCGCGGGCCCGCGCGCGGGCAGGTCTCCGGCGTCAGACCTTGCCCACCTCGTTCGTGACCTCGCCGAGCACGCTGTCCATCGCCTTCAGCGCCTCGACGTTCGCCGCATAGCCCCGCTGGATGTTCACCAGCTCCACCATCGAGAGCAGCGGGTCCAGGTTGGCCTCCTCCACCGCGCCCTGATGCACGACCGTGTCCGTGGGCGGCACCGGCACGAGCGGGCCCGCGGGCACGAAGCAGCCCGCGCCCTCCTTCCGCAGCGTCGTCGGATCCTCGACCGTCGCGATGCGGAGCTGCCCGGCCGGAGCGCGGTCCACGAGGACCGTGCCGTCCGCGAGCACCTCGACCTTCGTTCCGTTCACGAGGATCGGTCCGTCCTCCGTGCCCAGCACCGGGCGGCCGTGCGCGTCCACGAGCAGTCCGGCGCCGTCCAGCCGCAGCGAGCCGCCGCGCGTGAGCCGGTCGCCGTTCGGCGTGCGCACGACGAGGAAGCCCTGCCCCTCGAGCGCGACATCGAGCGGACGGCCCGTGTTCTTGAGCGAGCCCTGTTCGAGATCGGTCGTCTCGACCGGCACGGGATGACCCGAGCCCCGCGTCGCGTGCGCCGCGAGCCGGTCGGCCTTGAACCCGTCCGAGTTGGCGTTGGCCAGGTTGTTCGCCGTGACCTCCTGCAGCCGCGAGTAGTACGACAGCGACCGCGCGGTGTTCACGATGCCCTCGAGCGTCATGGCTCCTCCTTAGCGCGGGGCGCACGGGCCCTGACGGGCTGGCAGCAAGCCCCGTGCCGCACGCGCGCGCGACGGGCCCCGCGCGCTAAGCGCCGTTCTCACAGCGACCCCACGCGCCGCGCCGCCCGCGGCCGGAGAACCAGCCGGCGGGAGCGCGCGCCGGGGCGGAAGATCCTTCCGCGCGCCGGCGCTGCCTGCCGCCCGCGACGCGCGGGTCGAGCAGCGTGCGCAACGCGTCCTGGGCGAGCCCCGTGCGCCGCGCGAGTCGCGGCGCGGCCGTGCCCCGTTGCAGCTCACGCAGCACGCCGCGCAGCGGATCGCGCCGCGCGTGCGCGAGACCGAGCGCAAACGCCCAACCGGAGAGCACCGCGAGCGCCACGGCGCCGCTCACGCGGCCCGCGGGTCCGCGCGCGGCGGCCATCGCCACGGCCGCCCGCGGAGCGAGCCGCGCCGCGAGCCGCGCCGCGAGCGCGGTCGCCCGCGTGCTCGCGGCGGGCCACGCCTGCGGCCGGCGCAAGGTCAGCGCTCCGGCGCTCGCGAGCACGACCGTGACCACCAGAAC
Source organism: Terriglobales bacterium (assembly GCA_035542955.1). Taxonomy (GTDB): domain Bacteria; phylum Eisenbacteria; class RBG-16-71-46; order RBG-16-71-46; family RBG-16-71-46; genus JANXPZ01. The sequence continues at coordinate 1,510 of DATKKO010000155.1, read as the reverse complement.
GGGCACCCAGATCCTCCACCTCATGGCGCACCTCCCATCTCCTCGAGACCGCGGCGAAGCCGCCGGAGCGCCCGCGTGCGGATCTGCGAGACGCGGGACTCGCCGACGTGCAGCACCTCCCCGATCTCCCTCAGGTTCAGGCGCTCGTAGTAGTAGAGCGAAAGCACCAGCCGGTCCTTCTCGGGCAGCGCGGCGAAGGCGTCGTGCAGCGCGTCGAGCGTCTCCTCGCGGCTCAGCTCGTCGCCCGGCGCGGGCGACTCGACGTCCGCGATGCTCTCGGCGAGTGAGGCCGGCCCGTACTCGTGGGCGGCCGCGGGAGCGTCGAGGGCGAGCACGACCCGGCCCTCCGACTGCTCCGCCCAGCGCCAGAACGTGCGCAGGTCCACGCCCATCGACTCCGCCACCTCGGCGTCCCGCGGCGCGCGACCCAGCCGCTGACGCAACTCGTCGCGCGCCGCCGCGATCTGCCGCTGCCGCGAGCGCGCCGCGCGCGGCATCCAGTCCTGCGCGCGCAACTCGTCGAGCATCGCGCCGCGGATGCGCGGCATCGCGTTGCTGCTGAAGGCGGCGCCGCGGGCCGGGTCGAAGCCCTCGAGCGCCTGCACCAGGCCGACCGTCCCCGCGCTGATCAACTCGTCGAGCTCGATGCCGCGCGAGACCCGCTTCGCCAGCTCGCGGGCCGTGTGGTGCACGAGACCGATGTAGCGGTCGAGGAGCTCGGACCGGGCTCCCGGATCGCCCTCGCCGCGGTAGCGCGCCCACAGCGTGTCGTTCAGCTCGTTCATCGGCTCGGGACCTCCGCGGGATCGGCGCGGCGGGCGACGAGGGAGGCGGCGACGGCGTCCACGGAGGCGGGGACCTCCGCCTCGAGCAGGCGGGAGTGGAGCGCGGCCGCGCGCAGGCTCTCGTCCTCGGCAACGGAGCCGAGGAAATCCGGCGCGAGCGCGAGGAAGCGGCGGGCCGCGAGCTCGAGCCGCTCGAAGCACGCCGCTCCCTCGTCCGCGCCGCGCGTGCGATTGACGAGCACGGAGACCGGCAGCCCGGGCGCATGCAGGTGGACGATCTTGATCAGGGCATAGGCGTCACTCAGGGCGGCGGGCTCGGGCACGGTCACGACCAGCAGCCGCTCCGCGCGGATCGAGGCGTTGCGCACGACGCTGTCGATGCCCGGACCCCCGTCCACCACGACCTCGTCGAAGCCGTCGAACAGAGCGCTCAGCCGGCAGTGCAGCCGCGCGCGATCCACGCGGCCCAGCGCGTGGAGCTCGGGGTTGCCCGACTCCGCGGGCAGCAGCCACAGGCCGGGGCCCGCCGCCACGGGCAGCGCCGCGGGCTCGATCTCGCGATCGAGCAGCGCGGTGAGCGGGGCCGCCGGGCGCAGGCCGAGCAGGACGTGGAGGTTGCCCTGGTTCTGCGCGCCGTCGACGAGCAGCACGCGGCGCGAGCGCTGGGCGAGCGCGCGGGCGAGCAGCACCGAGAGCGTCGACTTGCCGACGCCGCCCTTGCCGCT
>DATKKO010000154.1:0-5156 GCA_035542955.1 Terriglobales bacterium | reverse complement strand
TGCGCCCGCCGCCCTGATCGGGCAGCAGCCACGCCTCGCCATCGAACCACGCGCTGCCCCTCGCGTCTTCGAGGTCCTTCCCGTCCAGCGTGAGCACCTTGCCGCTCGGGTCCGTGCGCCAGCCCGCGTTCCCGTCGTATCCCGTGCGCATCTTGAAGGGACCGAGCTCGATCCGGTTCGCGACATGATTCGGGCGCACCATCCACGTCTCGGCGATGCCCTTCATGCCGAAGGCCCGGACCGAGTCGCGCGTGTGCAGCGAGCGCTCGGTGAGATAGGCCGGGCCCATCGCCTGGAGATAGCGATCGAGCACCGGCTTTGCCTTGGGCGCGATCTCGGCGCGCGCGCTGGGGGCGAGGGCGAGGCAGAGAGCGAGCGCGGCCATCGCGCGCGGGAGCGATCGGGCACGGACACGGGACGCGAGACGCATGCGGTCCTCCAGAGTCGAGGGAGAGTTCGGCGACGGAGCAGCATACCCCGTGGCCCGCGTCGGGGCGCAAGCGCACTCCGGGTTCGGACGTGCGCGGGCGGGGCCAGGGCCGAGCGCACCCGAGCCCGCCGGAGCCCGTCCGGGGTCAGGGCAGGATCAGCCGATCGAGCACCGGGTAGACGAGCGCGGGGTTCCCGCCCACCTGCTCCGGATCGATGATGTCGTGGTTCAGGTGCAGGCGCGCGGGGAACTCCCAGGTGAGCACGTCTCCGCCGTGGCCGCTCCACGCGCGCACGAGACGCGCCGTCGCGGCGTTGTCCGCGCCGTGGTCGCCGCCGACCGTCACCATCACGATCGACCGGGCCGCCGGCGGATCCTCTGCGGCGCGCGACTGCACCGCCGCGCCGAGCAGCAGGGTCTCGACCGCGGCGCGCGAGGCGAAGCGCGGATAGACGTGCCGGGGCCCGGCGAGGTTCTCGCGCGCCTTCGAGTCCCACCAGACGAACGTGTTGGGCATCGTGAGCCCGAGCCGCGTGAGCGCGGGCGTCAGCCAGCCGCGCGCGCCGGCGTAGCCGATCAGCGGCGCGATCACCACCGCGCGCCGCACGTCCGCGCGCTCCTGGGCCGCCCACGCCGCCATCGTGCCGCCGACCGAGAGCCCGACCACGACGACGCTGTCGCCGAGCCCGCGCGCGATGTCGACGGCGCGGTCCGTGAAGGCGCAGAGCTCGCCCGCGCGGATGCGCGCGAGCGCCGTGGTCATGCGGTCGGCGCGGCCGTGCTCGGGCAGGCGGGGGATCAGCACGTTCGCGCCGCGCGCGTAGAGGCGCTCGCCGAGCAGGCGGAACTGCTCCGGGCAGTTGGTGAGTCCGTGGAGCAGCAGGACCACACGCGGGGTGCGCTCGCCGTGCCAGAGGAGCAGCGTGCGGCACTCGGGCGAGATCTCGGGCCCCTCCGCGGCCCCGAGCGCGGCGACCCGGTCGAGCGCCTCGCCGACGTCCTCCGGCGGGCGCGCGTGCGAGGGGAAGGGCGCCGGGGTGAGCGGACGATCGGCGAGGACGAGCGCGGCGATGACGATCACGGCCAGCGCGACGACGACGCGCGGGAGCACGCGGGACCCGGACATGCGGGCAGCCTACACGAGATCGCGAACACGCGTCCCGCAGGACTTCCCGGGCGCTTGATGAGCCACGGGACCGGTCCTATGCTGCGCCGCGTCGCCCTCGGCTCCCCGACAAGGAGGTCCTGATGTTGAGGAAGCTGCTGCTCGCCGGCATCCTCGTCCTCGTCCCGTGGGCCGCGCACGCCGCCTCCGGCTCCGCGGTCACGAGCGGCGGGTTCCGCTTCGGCGTAAGCCTGAGCCCGAACCAGTTCGCTTTCGGAGGACAGCTCGCGATCCGGGAGTTCGCGCCCGACTGGTCGTTCCACCCGAGCCTCGAGCTGGGCGTCGGCGACAACCAGACGGTCATCCAGCCCAACTTCGACGCGTACTATCGCCTCCATCTCCAGGGCACGACCTGGCAGCCCTACGTCGGCGCGGGCATCGGGCTCGCGTTCATCAGCGAGGACCGGCCCTTCCCGGAGGCGAGACACGACGAGACCGACGTGGGCCTGAACGCGGTCTTCGGCTTCGACGTCCCCACGACCTCGGGCAGCCAATGGTTCACCGAGCTGCGCCTGGGGCTCGGGGACATCCCGAATCTGAAGATCATGGGCGGGTTCAACTTCAGGATGTAGAGAGACCGGCGGCGCGGGGGCACCCCACGCGGCTCGTCGCAGCACCTGAACGACGAGGGCCCGGCCGGAGCCGGGCCCTTCGCGTGAACGCGAGCTTCGCCGTGCGCTAGTTCACCGCCGCCGCCCGCCCGCTCGCCACGAAGTCCATGCGCTCGAGGAACGGCTCGGCCGGGAGCGGGCCTACCACGCGCGCCTCGCGCACCTCGGCGCCGTCCGGACGGAAGAACAGGATCTCGGGCACGCCGCTCACCCCGAAGCGCCGGCGCAGGCCCTGCGACCACGGCGAATCGTAGCGCGTGAGGTCGGCCTTGAAGATGGCAAAGTCGCGCGAGCGCGCGATCACGCGGCGGTCGGTGAAGGTCTCGTGCTCGAGCTTGTGACAGGGGATGCACCAGTCCGCGGAGAAGTCGATCATCACCGGGCGGCCGCCCGCGAGCGCGGCGTTCACGGCCGCTTCGTCGTAGGGCTGGAAGCGGATGCCCTCGCGCTGGAGCCCGACGACGAGAGCGACGCTCCCGATCACCGCGAGCGCGCCGAGCGCCCACTTGAAGCGGCGGAAGCCGGCCTTCGCCGAGCCGTGACGATCGACGAAGCCGAGATAGACGCCCCCCAGCCCGAGCGCGATCGGGAGCACCCAGTCCGTCACGCGCGGCGCGAGCCCGACGAGCACGTAGAAGATGCCGATCGAGACCAGCAGCACGCCGAAGACCTTCTTCACCCACAGCATCCAGTCGCCCGAGCGGGGCAGGCTCTGGAGCAGGTTCGAGAACAGCGCGAGGAAGAGATAGGGGAAGCCGAGCCCGAACGAGAGCATGAGCATGGTGCGCAGCCCGAACAGCACCTGCCCGCGCTGGGCGATCACGGCCAGGATGCCGACCACGAACGGTCCCACGCAGGGCGCGGCGATGATCCCGACCGCGAGCCCGGAGAGGAAGATGCCCGCGAGCGAGGTGGCGTCCGCGCCGCCGAGCCGCATCATGAGCCAGGGCGGCGGCTGCATCTCGTAGAGCCCGAACATCGAGAGCGCGAGCAGCACGAAGAGCACGCCGAGCCCGACATTGACCCATGGGTGCTGGAGCGCGGAGCCGAACAGGCCGCCGGTGAGCGCGGCGACCACGCCCAGCACGGTGTAGGTGATCATGATCCCGATCACGTACGCGACCGCGTGCGAGAGCACCTTGGGCACCGGCTGCTTGCGACGCGCGCCGAAGACGGAGACCGTCACGCCGAGCATCGGGAACACGCAGGGCGTGAGGTTGAGCGCGAGTCCGCCGAGGAAGAGCCCGATCAACCACCACACGCCGCCCCGCGACACCACGCCTTCGAGCCAGCGCTCGAGCCACGAGCCGCTGCCGACCGGGCCGCCCGCGCTCCTCGTGCCGGGCGTGAACCGCCCCGCTGCGCTCGGCGGCGGAGCGGGCGCGACCGTGCTGCTCTCCGCCGCGCCCGCGGCTGGCGAGGGCTTGGCGGCAGCCGGCGCGCTCGGCGATCCGGCGGCCGCTCCCGGCGTTGATCCGGCGCCGCCTCCGCTCACCGTGACCTCGAGCGTGAAGGGGACGCTGGTCGGCGCGAGGCAGACCTGGTCGTTGCAGGTCTGGAAGCGGACCCGGCCCGCGAGCGTCTGCGTTCCGTTTGCCGCCGACCGTGCCGCGAGCAGCGGCACGCGCAGCGTGACCTCGCCGCTGTAGACCGCGAGCGGCTTGTCCTCGAAGCTGACCTTGAGCGCCTGGCCCGCGGGATAGACGACCTTGCCCGCCGTGAGGCCGCCCGCGCCCGTGAGCGTGAGCGTGAGCGTCGTCGGGATCATGTAGTCGGGCGAGGGCGGATTCGCGTTGATGTGCCAGCCCGCGGCGATCTCGACGCGCACCGCGACCTCGGCCCGCGCGCCCGCGACCACGCTCACCGGGGCGGCCACGGCACGAACCAGACTCTCCGCCCGCGGCGGCGCCGCTTCGGCTCCGCCGCCTCCGAGCTGTGCTCGCGCGGACGGCGCGAAGATCAGCGCGAGCCCCAGCGCGAGCACGATCCCACGACACGGCCATCTCGCGTTCATCGTTCCTCCGGACGCGTCTTCTCCATCTCGTCGAGCTGCGCCGCGAACTCGTTCACGTCGGTCACCGGCAACCGGCAGGCATAGTCCACGCAGACGTACGCCGTCGCCCGCCCTCCCGCCGGCGCGAGAGTCGCGGCGAACGGCGCGAGAGTCGCGAGCCGGCGGCTCCTCTCCCCGCCGTCGCTCAGCAGCAGCAGATCGCGCGGCAGATACCGGCGCCGGAACTCCCGCACCAGCGCGCGCGTGTCCTCGGCTTCGGGCCGGCCGGCCACGACCACGTGACGGGGCGGCCCGGTCGCGAGGTCCATGGCCGCGAGCATCCGCGGCATGGCATACGCGCCTCCGGCCAGTCGCGCACCATAGTACCCGAACGTGCGCCCGGCGGCTTCGAGCCACTCGCGGCGATCGAGGAGCGAACCGAGCCGCTGCGCGGCCTCGGCCGCGAGCGAGTTGCCCGCGATCTCGGCTCCGTCGAAGCCGTCCTTGAGCCGGACCCGCAGCGAATCCGCCCCCGCCGGGCTCTCGAAGAAGCCCCCGTGCTCGGCGTCGAAGAAGCGCCGCACCAGCGCGTCCGCGAGCCGCGATGCGCGCTCGAGCCAGAGCGGATCGAACGCGGCCTCGTAGAGATCGAGGCAGCCGAGGGCGCAGGCGGCGTAGTCCGCGAGCTGGCCGGCGCCGGCCGCCTCGCCGTCGCGCCAGCGGCGCGCGAGCGCGAGCGGCGCGTCCGCGTCGCCGACGTCGGCGCGCAGCGCGGTCCACACGAACTCCGCCGCGCCCGCGGCGCGCGTCGCGAGCGCCGCGTCGTCGAGGATGCGCGCGCCCCGCGCGAGCGCCGAGATCATCAGGCCGTTCCACGACGCGATCACCTTGTCGTCGCGCGCGGGGCGCACGCGGCGGCCGCGCGCCTCGAGCAGCCGGGCGCGATCGGCCTCGAGC
>DATKKO010000153.1:0-3903 GCA_035542955.1 Terriglobales bacterium | reverse complement strand
GTTTCCAGCATGGGGTTGAGGACCACCTCGAACGGGTGAAATCCGGAGCGGACTCAGGCCGCTCCGCGCGATACCGTGCTCTCCTGCTTCAATCGGCCGATCTCGGCCATGACGGCGTCGGAGATCCGCTGGTAGAGCGGGCGCCCCGGCGCCATGTCGTCTCCCGGATCGACCAGCTCCTGCCAGCGGCGCGCCGGCCCGACCCGGATGCGGGCGCGCCTGCGATGCGTGAGCCAGAGCCAGGGCCGGTTGCTGCCCGAAACGAAGCACGGCAGGACGGGGACATCGGCGTTGTACGCCATGTTGCCCAGGCCGGGCCGTGCGGGGTGCAGCTCCTCGTCCCGCATCCGGCTTCCCTCAGGGAAGACCAACAACGCCTCGCCCCGGCGCAACGTCTCGATGGCCCGCGCCATCCCGGTCAGATCCACCATGCCGCGGCGGATCGGGATGGCGTTGTAGCGTCGGAGGATCCAGCCGAAGACCGGGTTCGAGAACAGCTCGTCCTTGGCGAGGTAGTGCAGCTCCCTGGGGAGGAGGCTGCCGATGAGAGGAGGATCCCAGAAGGAGATGTGATTCGAAGCGACGATCAGCCCGCCCGATCGCGGGACATGCTCGAGCCCCTTCACGTCCGCACCGGTCACCGCTCGCAGGGCGCCACCCACCGCAAAGCGCGTGACACTATAATGCCAGCGCACGGATTCTCCTAACCGGCCCGATCGGGGGCGGGAGGCCCGCCGGAGCGCCGGTCGGGCTCGATCCCGCCCGATCTCCCGGTCTCGGGATCCGGCGCGGATCGCGGGCGCGACCCGCGCGGCGACGCGTCCGGGAACCGGGGATGGGACCGGACCGCCGCCAGAACCTCCTCGAGCACGGTCGGGATGTCCTTCCCGCTGCTCTCGACCAGCACGGCTCCGTCCGCGGGGCGCAGGGGGCTGTCGCTGCGCGTCCGATCGCGCTCGTCCCGGCGCTCGAGCTCGGAGAGCACCTCCCCCAGCTCGACCGGCAAGCCGCGTTGCGCAAGCTCGAGCGTTCGCCGCTGGGCTCGCACGAGCGGGGCCGCGTCGAGGTAGATCTTCACGTCGGCATCGGGGAACACCACCGTCCCGAGATCCCGCCCCTCGGCCACGAGGGGCCCGCGCTCGCGCAGTCCGCGTTGGATCGAGACCAGCCAGCGGCGCACCATGGTCAGAGCCGCGAGCCGCGAGGACAGATCGCTCACCTCGGGCGTGCGGATCCGATCGCCCACGTCCTCCCCGTCGAGCCAGACGTGCGCGTGGTCGGGAGCGCCCGAGAGGTCGAGACGCGTGTCCGCGAGCATGCGCTCGACCGAGGCCGGGTCCTCCGGCGATCCGCCCTGATGGCACAGCTTGAGCGCGAGCGCCCGGTAGAGCGCGCCGGTGTCCACGTAGAGGAACCCGAGCCGGACCGCCAGGGCGCGCGCGGTCGTGCTCTTGCCCGCCGCGGCCGGGCCGTCGATTGTCACGACGAAGCTCACGGCCTCTCCCCCGCGACCGATCCGATCTCCACCTGTCCGCCGAGCGCGCGCAGGTCGTCGACGAAACCCGGATACGTCGTGGCGATCGAGCTCGCGTCGTCGATCGTCACCGGTCCCATCGCCCGCGTGCCGAGCACCGCGAACGCCATCGCGATCCGGTGGTCGCCGAACGAGCGCACCAGACCGCCCCGCACGGGGCCGCCGTGGATGTCGAGCCCGTCCGCGACCTCATCGACGAGCACGCCCAGCGCCGTGAGCCCCTCGGCCAGCGCGTGGAGGCGATCGCTCTCCTTCACTCGCAGCTCCGCCGCGCCGCGCAGTCGCGACACGCCGTTCGCGCCTGCGGCCAGGATCGCCCAGGCCGGGATCTCGTCCACCAGCGCGGGCACCTCGCGCGGCTCGATGTCCGTGGGCTGGATCCGCTCGGGTCCGGTCACGACGATCGCTCCCACGGGCTCCCCGAGCAGCTGCGCCGTGTCCGCGACGGTTCGTGGGCGCGCCCCCATGCGCTCCATCACCTCGAGGAATCCGGTGCGCGTCGGATTCAGGTCCACGCCCTCCACGTCGATCCGCGCCTTGGGCGTCGTCGCCGTCCCGGCGAGGAAGAACGCGGCGGCCGAGACATCGCCCGGCACCTGCAGCTCGCGCGCGCGCGGCCGCGCGGGACCGGTGAGCGAGATCCGGACCGTGTCCGCGATCGGCGCGTGATCCACCGGCACGCCGAACGCGCGCAGCAGGTGCACGGTGTGGTCGCGCGCGCCGGCGCGCGTGAAGACGGTGCTCGTGCCCGGCGCGTGGAGCGCGGCAAGCAGCACCGCGCTCGCGACCTGCGCGCTGGGCGTGGGACGATCGCGGAAGAGCTCCTCGGGACAGGGCACGAGCGATCCTCCGCGCACGACCAGCGGAGGGTAACGGTCTCCGTCGCGGCCGGAGAGCGAGGCGCCCATCCGGCGCAGCGGCGCGATCACCCGATCCACGGGCCGGCCACGGAGCGAATCGTCCCCGGTCAGGGTGGACTCGAAGGGCTGGGCCGCGAGCACGCCCGCGAGCAGGCGCAGCGTGGTTCCGGAGTTCCCGCAGTCGAGCGCGCGATCGGGCGCGCGCAGGCGGCCGCCGGTGCCCGTGATCCACACGAGGCCGGGCCCGACCACGACCTTCGCGCCCAGCGCCTCGATGCAGCGCAGCGTGGAGCGGCAGTCCTCGCCCTCGTTGGGGTGGCGGACCAGGGTCTCGCCCTCGGCGAGCAGGCCGAGGATGCAGGCGCGGTGCGTGATCGACTTGTCGCCCGGCGGGCGCAGGACGCCGCGCAACGGGCCGCCCGGCCGCACCGTGAACGGGCGCGCGCGCACGGGCGCGGCGGCCGCCCCCGATTCCGGCGTCTCGCTCAGTGGAGCGTGCCCCGGGGACGGGCGCCCGTGCGCGCGGCGGCCCGCGTGCTCCTCGCCGCCGACCTCCGCGCCCGTGCGCGAGGGCGCGCCTCGCGGCCGTTGCCGGCGGTGGCCGCGCGCAGGGCCTGCAGGTTGCGCCAGGTCACGAACTCGTCGAGGCGCTGGCGGCGCTTCGGGTCGAGATCGGTGAACATGCAGGCCAGCCGGTAGCGGCGCTCGCTGCGCTGCGGCGCCGTGTCGCAGCGCACCACGATGCCCTCGCAGTTGATGATGTCCTTCGTCCCGCGCTCGCCCGGCAGCCGCGGCAGCACGATGGCCAGGTCCACCTTCGAGAGCGGCGCGAGGAAGTGGGACGAGAGGCAGTACACCCCGCTCGACGAGATGTTCTGGCTCTCGGTCACGACCTGGGTGAGGTCTCCGCCCTCGTGCCGGCCCATGAGCCTCATGCTGAGGCGGGCGTCCGCGCGCATGGTCCCGCGCCGCTCCTTGCGTCGCGTGCTCTTCTTCTGCGGCATCACAACCTCCCGGCTCGGCCGCGGGCCCGCCTGCGGGCTCCCCGCGACCGCGGCTGTTCCAGCGCGAAATCGCATTCGCGCGCCGGCACGTCCACCCGGGCGATGGTCACGCGGACGGCGTCGCCCAGGCTGAAGCGACGGCGCGTACGGCGTCCGGACAGGCGGACTCCGGTCGGATCGAGCGTGAACGGCTCGTCGAGCTGGAGCGACGGGCGCACGAACCCTTCCACGGGAACGTCGTCCAGCTCGACGAAGAACCCTCGTGGCACCAGGCCGGTGATCATACCCGAAGCCTGGTCCCCGAGTCGCCCCTCGAGGAAGCGCAGCCCCTTGACCCGGGTCGCCTCGCGTTCCGCCTCGGTGGCGGTGTCCTCGGTGTCGCTGCACAGACGAGCCAGCGCCTCGAGCGCCACGGGATCCCAGGCCGCCGTGCGCTCGCCGCGGATCCACTCCCGCACGCGGCGATGGTTGTGCAGGTCCGGGTAGCGGCGGATCGGCGAGGTGA
>DATKKO010000152.1:0-6427 GCA_035542955.1 Terriglobales bacterium | reverse complement strand
CGAGTGGCAGTAGCCGCACTGCGGCACCTGGTCCGCGAGCCACGCGCGTTGGACCGGGTGCGTGCCGTTGGGCGAGAGGCCCTCGATCGTGACGACCTTGCGGCCCGCGGCCTGCGCGAGCGGGATCTGGCACGAGCGCGCGGGCTCGCCGTCGAGGTGCACGGTGCAGGCGCCGCAGATGCCCGCGCCGCAGCCGTACTTCGTGCCCGTGAGCCCGAGGTGGTCGCGCAACGCCCAGAGCAGGGGCGTCTCGGGATCCGCGTCGATCGTGCGCGCGACGCCGTTGACGGTGAGGCGGAAGACAGGCATGACGGCCTCCGTTGCCGGTGGTGGGTTCCGCGATGATAATGCGCTGGCGAGTCCCCGCGAAAGGAGAACTTCATGGCGATGGCGCGCCGTCGGACCGCCTGCTACCTCGTTCTTGCTCTTCTCGCCTCCCTCGCGGGCGCGGTCCCGGCGCGCGCGGCGAGCGCGCCGATCCGCCTGCGCGTGGACGCGCGCGAGGCTCCGCGCGGCATCCTGCACGCGCGGCTCGCGATCCCCGCCGGGTCGGGCCCGCTCACGCTCCTCTATCCGAAGTGGATCCCCGGCGAGCACGGGCCGACGGGGCCGCTCGTCAACCTGGTCGGCATCAAGATGACCGCCGGCGGCCACCCCGTGCCCTGGCAGCGTGATCTCGTGAACATGTACGCGCTGCACTGCCGCGTGCCCGGGGGCGCCGGCTCGCTCGACGTGACGCTCGACTTCGTCTTCCCGCGTCCGGCCGGCGAGCTGTGGTACTCGTCGTCCACCGCGGCGATCCTGCTGCTCGCTTGGAACCAGGTCGTGCTGCTGCCGGCGGGCCGGTCGGCCGACGAGATCCCGGTGCAGGCCTGGCTCGAGCTGCCGCCGGGCTGGCCCTGCGCGACGGCGCTTCCGATCGCGAAGCGTGACTCCACGCTGGTCGAGTTCGCGCCGGTCTCGCTCGCGACGCTCGTGGACTCGCCGGTCCTTGCCGGCGCCCATTTCCGGCGGATCGACGTCTCGCCCGCCGCCGGGCCGCCGTGCGCCGTGGATCTCGCCTGCGACGGCGAGGCGGGGCTCGCGGCGCCGCCCGATCTGGTCGCCGCCTGGAAGCGGCTCGTGACCGAGACCAACGCGCTCTTCGGCGGGCCGCACTACCGCCACTACGATTTCTTCGTCACGCTCAGTGATCACCTCGTCCACGACGGGCTCGAGCATCTGGAATCGAGCGACAACCGCGTGGCCGAGCGTTCCCTGATCGACGACGACCTGCGGCTCGCGATGTCGGAGCTGCTGGCCCACGAGTTTGCGCATTCGTGGAACGGGAAGTACCGGAGACCCGCGGACCTGCTGAGCCCCGACTTCCAGACGCCGATGCGCACCGACCTGCTCTGGGTGTACGAAGGGCTCGATTCGTATCTGGGGTTCGTGCTCGCCGCCCGCAGCGGACTGCGCTCGCCGGAGCGCGGCCGCGACGATCTCGCCGACGCCGCCGGCCTGATGGACAAGAGCGCCGGCCGCGTCTGGCGACCGCTCCAGGACACCGCCGACGAGGCGCAGGATCTCTACGGCGCTCCGGCCGCGTGGCACTCGTGGCGGCGCGACGTCGACTTCTACGAGGAGGGCGTGCTCCTCTGGCTCGAGGCAGACGTTCTCATCCGGCAGAAGACCGGCGGGAAGCGCTCGCTCGACGACTTCTGCCGCGCGTTCTTCGGCGGGGCACCCGCCGCGGGCGGGTCCGCCGCCCACGGGCGGACCACGGCATCCGGCGCGCCGGCCCCCGTCGTGCCCTACACGTACGAGGAGGTTGTCAAAACGCTCGGTCAGGTCGCGGCCTACGACTGGCGCGGGTTCTTCGACGCGCGCTTGCACTCGCTCTCCGCGCGGCCGCCGCTGGGCGGCATCGAGGCGAGCGGCTGGCGCCTCGTCTGGGCGGACACGGCGAACGCCGCGCTCCGCGCGACCGAGAAGGCGCACGAGAGCACGGATCTGCGCTACTCGATCGGACTCCTGCTCGGGAAGGACGGAGAGATCGCGGACGTGGTGCAGGGCAGCGCGGCCTCCGACGCCGGGCTCGGGCCCGGGATGAAGCCGATCGCGGTGAACGGGATGCGCTTCTCGATCGAGCGCCTGCGGGACGCGCTCCGCGAAGGGAAGAACGGCTCGGCGCCGCTCGAGATCATTGCCGAGAACGGCGAGGCCGTGCGCACGTTCCATCTCGACTGGCACGGCGGCGAGCTGTACCCGGCGCTCGCGCGCGATCCGGCGAAGCCCGACCTGCTCGGCGAGATCCTGAAGCCGCGCGCGGCGCGGGTGGACGGCTTTTCACCTTGAGACGCTCCGACCCGCACTCAATCATCACGCTTGGTCCGCTGCCGAGGGCTGGCCGAGGTAAGACATGAGAGGAGGTACGAAGGCGAGAGCCTTCGCGTGGGTCGGCACCTGCATTCCACCACCCTGTGGAATCGACGGTGGCGCTCGGGCTGAAAGCGCTCCTTGGCGGTCACGCACAAGCTGCTCATGCAGATGCGGTGACCGCTCCGCACGAAGGCGTATCGGATCGATTCCTCGGGGTTGTCAGCCTGGTGTCGTCTCTGGTCTTCGGGATTCTGGCCATGAGCGTCGTAGTGTTGGTTACCTTGCTCGCCTCGACAGCCGCCTTGCTCCTCACCAGGAGGCCTCGTTCGAGGATGCGCCTGATCCTAAGCGTGATAGCGGCTGGCGTCGCCGAGACTGCGATCGTGTACATCTGTCGCTCGCGTGGGATTCGACTCCCTTGAGCTGGCGCGCGTGACAAGCAGTGCCACTCCGGGGGCGGCAGACGGTCGCACCCCGGGCGGCTCGCACGGACTCTAGGACCCTGCAGCCCGGCAGTACGCGTTCGAGCTGGGGCCAGGTAAGGGCAAGGTACGCACAGTGACCGGCCAAGGGAGAGAACCCGTCTCCAGTCGATTCTGCGGAATCGTCAGCCTCGGCTCATCGTTGGTGTTCGGAATCCTCGCGATGAGCAACGTCGTGCTGGTGACAATGCTGGCGGTGACGGCGCTGGGTCCCTTGTTCTTCCTCGATAGGTACAAGATGCGTTCACGGATGTTCGTGATCATGAGTGCGGTCGCGGCTGGGGTCGCCGGGACTGCGGTCGCCTACACTTGTCGGTCGCGAGGGATTCGATTCCCCTGAAGCCGCGCGAGTGACGAGCAGTCCCGCTTCCGGGGCGGCAGCCCGTTGCTGCCGCCCCTCGGCTGCATCGAAGCGAGCGGGTGGCGGCTGGTCTGGCTGGAGAGCCTGAATCCCGCGATCCGGGCCGAGGAGAAGGACGAGGAGCGGCGACCTGCGCCACTCGATCGGGCTCCTGCTGGCGAGGACGGAGAGATCACCGACGTGGTGCAGGGCAGCGCGGCCTCCGATGCCGGGCTCGGGCCCGAGATGAAGCCGCGGACGGCGGCCGTCGGAGCCGAGAGCGGCGCCCACTGACGCGCGCTGGCGTGGACCGGGGCGCGCGCCTACACTCGCCGCCTTCACGGGGACGAGGGCACGGGCCGCGATTCCGAAAGCGAGGGCTCGAACGCATGGCACGGATCTTCGACAGCATCGCGGACACTATCGGCCGCACGCCGCTCGTGCGGCCGCAGCGCCTCCAGCAGGGGCTGGCGGGCGAGGTGGTCTTCAAGCTCGAGTCCTTCAACCCGATGTCCTCGGTCAAGGACCGCATCGCCTTCTCGATGATCCGCGACGCGCTCGAGCGCGGCACGGTGCGCCCCGGCGAGACCACGGTGATCGAGCCCACCTCGGGCAACACGGGGATCGGGCTCGCGTTCATCTGCGCGGCGAAGGGTATCCGGCTCGTGCTCACCATGCCCGACACCATGTCGGTCGAGCGGCGCCGGATCCTGCAGGCGCTCGGCGCGCGGCTTGTGCTGACCGAGGGCGCGAAGGGCATGAAGGGCGCGATCGCCCGCGCCGAGGAGCTGCAGCGCTCGATCCCGGGCTCGATCATCATCGGCCAGTTCGAGAACCCGGCGAACCCGAAGATCCATCGCGAGACCACCGCGGTCGAGATCTGGGACGACACCGACGGCCGCGTCGACGTGGTGGTCGCGGGCGTGGGCACCGGCGGCACGATCACCGGCGTGGCCGAGGCGCTCAAGCCGCGCAAGAGCTCGCTGCGCGCGGTGGCGGTCGAGCCGAAGGACTCGCCCGTGCTCTCGGGCGGCGCTCCCGGCTCGCACAAGATCCAGGGCATTGGCGCGGGCTTCGTGCCCAAGGTCCTGCGCATGGAGCTGGTCGACGAGATCGTGCAGGTCACGAACGACGACGCGTTCGCGACCGCGCGGCGGCTGTGCCGCGACGAAGGGATCATGGTGGGCATCTCCTCGGGCGCGGTTGCGTGGGCCGCGCTGCAGGTGGCGCGCCGGGCCGAGATGGCGGGCAAGCTGGTCGTGGCGGTCCTGCCCGATCACGGCGAGCGCTATCTCTCGACGCCGCTCTTCGAGTTCCCCGGAGACGCGGAGGGCGCCGGGCGCTGAGCCCGCGCGACCCATGCTGAGGATCGTCGAGGACATCCGCACCATCCGCGCGAACGACCCCGCCGCGCGCGGCACGCTGGAGATCCTGCTCTGCTACCCGGGCCTGCACGCGCAGTGGTTCCATCGGGTCGCGCACCCGCTGTGGCGCTGGCGCGTGCCGCTGCTGCCGCGGCTGATCTCGCACATCGCGCGCTTCCTCACCGGCGTCGAGATCCATCCCGGCGCGACCATCGGCCGGCGCGTCCTGATCGACCACGGCATGGGCGTGGTGATCGGCGAGACTGCCGAGGTCGGCGACGACTGCCTGATCTACCAGGGCGTGACCCTCGGCGGCACGAGCCTCAGCAAGGGCAAGCGCCATCCCACGCTCGAGTCGCATGTCGTCGTCGGCTCGGGCGCGAAGGTGCTCGGCAATATCGTCATCGGGCGCAACTCCCGCGTGGGCTCGGGCTCCGTGGTGGTGAAGTCCGCGCCGCCGCACTCGACCATCGTCGGCATCCCCGGCCACGTGGTCGAGGAGACTGAGGAGGAGGAGCGGCGTCCCGGCCACGAGCTGGAGCACGGCCGCATCCCCGATCCGACGGCGAAGGCCATCACCGCGCTGCACGAGCAGGTCGAGGAGCTGGCGCGCGAGGTCGCGGAGCTGCGCCAGCGGCCCGTGGCGGTCGCGGTGCCGCGCGGCCTCACGCTGAAGGAGGTCGAGCAGGCGTTCCGCGCGATGAGCGAGAGCGCCTCCGCGCCGGAGGACGGGGAGTTCGACCAGGGCGGGGGGATCTGAGGGGCGCTCGCGCTTCGATCCGCGGCTCGGGGCGCGCTCATGCGCGCGGCTCCGGCCCGCGCGATCGTTGTATCATCGTGTCGGCCCGCCCATGACCACTCACGGCGTCGTCTTCGACATCCAGCGCTTCTCGATCCACGACGGTCCGGGGATCCGGACCACCGTGTTCCTCAAGGGCTGTCCGCTGCGCTGCCCGTGGTGCCACAACCCGGAGGGGCAGGAGCGCGCGCCCGAGCTGATGCTCGCGCCTTCGCTGTGCATCCGCTGCGGCGCCTGCGTGAAGGCATGCCCGAACCGCGCGGCGGCAGAGGCGGCCGGGGCGCCGGGAGCGAAACCGGGGTCGCACAACGACGGCTCGCGGTGCGCGCGTTGCGGCGCGTGCGTCGAGGCCTGCCCGAGCGGGGCACGCCGGCTCGCCGGAACGGAGATGTCCGTGGGCGCCGTGCTGGAAGTGGTCGAGAAGGACCGCGCCTTCTACGAGGAATCGGGCGGCGGCGTGACCTTCTCGGGCGGCGAGCCGTTGCTCCAGCCGGAGTTCCTCCGCGCCTGCCTCGAAGGCGCGCGCGCGCGCGGGATCCACGCGGCGGTGGACACCTGCGGTTGCGTGCCGACCTCCTCGTTGCTCGAGACGACGGTCGCGGCCGACCTGGTCCTGTTCGATCTCAAGCTGATGGACGAGGCGCGCCACCGGGAGGTGCTCGGCGTCTCGAACCGCCTCGTGCTCGACAACGCGCGCGCGCTCAGCGGCCGCGGGCGGCGCATGTGGCTGCGTCTGCCGCTGGTGCCGGGCGTGAACGACGACCGCAAGAACCTCGAAGCGACGGCGGCCTTCGCCCGCACGCTGCGCGCGGTGGAGCAGGTGAACGTGCTGCCGTTCCATCGCACGGGCAGCGAGAAGTACCGGCGGCTGGGGCGCGCGACGGAGATGGAGACGCGATCCGAGCCGACCTCCGAGCGCGTGGCCGGGGCGGTCGCGATCTTCGAGGAGCACGGGATCCGCGCGAAGGTGGGAGGTTGAGCCCGTGAACGATCGCGTGCGGCGGTTGCGCGAGGCGAGTGTCGCGGCGAGACCGTGCCTCTCGCCCGAGCGCGCGATCCTGCTCACGCAGTTCTACCGCGA
>DATKKO010000151.1:0-9899 GCA_035542955.1 Terriglobales bacterium | reverse complement strand
ATCGGACGCCCGCGACGCGTGCGCTCGGCGATGTACCTGTCGCAGGTATTCGGGCCGCAGAAGGGATGGATCGCCGACGCCTCCGTCTCGGGCGGCGGCGTGGTCGCGAATCTCTCCTCGCACCTGCTCTTCCTGCTGCGCTGGTACTTCGGTCTGCCGCGGACCGCGCGGGCCACGTGGAAGAAGATCCACGGACCGGTCGAGGACGAGATCCAGGCCGTCCTCACGGGCGAGGACGGCTGCGAGATCTCGTTCGAGAGCTCG
Source organism: Terriglobales bacterium (assembly GCA_035542955.1). Taxonomy (GTDB): domain Bacteria; phylum Eisenbacteria; class RBG-16-71-46; order RBG-16-71-46; family RBG-16-71-46; genus JANXPZ01. The sequence continues at coordinate 9,635 of DATKKO010000151.1, read as the reverse complement.
TGGAGCGTGCCCGATTACCCGATCTCGGGGACGTTCCTCACCGTCGAGGGCGAGAAGGGCACGATCCGCGTCTCGAACGAGACGCTGGAGGTCGAGCTGGTCGAGGCCCTCGGTGGATGGCCCGCCGGGGCGACGCGCCTGCGCGCTCCCGAGCTGCCGCAGAACGCGGGCTTCGACTTCAACGGCGAGTTCTACTCGCTCGAGGACTCGGCGTTCCTCGCCTGGCTGACGGGCGGCGCGCCGCCGCCCATCACGGTGCCGGCCGCCCTCGACGTGCAGCGGATGATGAGCGCGCTCTACGACTCCGCGCGACGCGAGGGCGCGACCGTGGAGGTGCCGCGATGAGCGCCCGCCGCCCGCCGGCCCTGCTCCTCTCCACCGAGGCCCTGCTCGGAGTCACGCGGCATCCGCGCGAGCGCACGCTCGAAGTGCGCCGCGCGTGCGCTGCGCCGGGAGCTCTGGCGCGCGTGCTCGAAGGCGCGCTGTCCGCGGGCGCGGACGGCGCGCTGCTCGCGCCGACCGCCGAAGCGCGCGCGGCGGTCGCGGCGCTGGGCGCGAAGCTGCCGGTCTACGCCCATGTCCCCAACGTGCCCGAGTTCGTCCGCGACTCGACCGAGCTCGGGCTCCCCGGCACGGCGCTCAAGCGGCTCAAGGGCGCGCCGCCCGCCACGTTCGTGCGCCTCGGGCTCACCGGCATCACGCACGCCGGCGGCGTGCTCAAGGGCGACTTCCTCGGCATGGTGCCGATCATGCTCGAGCTGGAGGTGGCCTCGCTCGCCGCGCGCGACCTGCGGGCCGTCGTGCTCTCGGCCACGCTCACGGACATGGTGCTCGCGGGCGGTCACCGCGCGCTGTTCGTGCATCTCGTGCCCTTCGTGCGCGCGCGCTTCGGCGCGCTGGCCGGGTTCGAGAGCCACAACCTCGGCCACCTGCTCGCCCGCTTCCGGGAATGGGGCGTCCAGCCCGACCTGGTGATCGGGCCGATGAATCCGCTCGGCTTCATGATGAAGCCCACGCCCGGACAGCTCCTCGCGGAGGTGCGCGCCTCGGGCGCGGCGGTGCTGGCCAAGGAGATCTCGGCCGGCGGCGTGGTGGCCCTCGAGGAAGGCGCGGCTTTCGCCCGCGGCCACGGCGCGGCCGGCGTGGTCGTCGACCTCGTGGACGTGGGCACGGATGCCTCCGCGCTCCGCGCGATCGCTGGAGCGGGAACGGCGGGCCCGAGCGTCGCGGCGAAGGCATGACGCGTAGCCCGCGCGACGCGCGGGTCTAGCGCGTGGTCCCGGCGGAGGCTCGGGCCAGGTGGCCCTCCTCCTCGAGGACCTGCTGCATCGTCTCCCAGTGGTAGCGCGCGAACAGGCGCTCGAGCTTGGGCCGCACCGTGTGCAGGTTGGTGTAGGTGATGAGCGCCTGTAGCGGCGCGAGCCGCAGCCGCTTCTGCTCGGGCATGTACTCGCGCGGATGCAGGTAGAGCGCGAGCGGGCGCTGCTCGAGGATGCGGTCCAGCGAGCGGCGGAAGAACCAGTAGGGCAGGGCGCGCAGATAGAAACCGCCGCCCACGGGCAGCCGCAGCGGGCCCCAGCTCTCGACCGCGACCGGGAACTCCACGATCGGGCCGCCCGGATCGTGCCGCCGCACGTCCTCGCGCGCGGGCCGATAGATGCCGACCGGCGCGCCCAGCACGCCGTAGGTCGGCACGGGCACGGGGAAGATGCTGGAGTCGTAGCGGTAGCCCTGCTCCGCCAGCACCTCGAGCGCCCACGCGGTCGATTGGTACAGACTGAACACCGGCGCGCGGAAGCCGGTCACGGGGAAGCGGCCGATCGCGCCCTCGACGAGAGAGCGGAACTCGACGAGCTGCCGGCGGAAGGACTCGCGGTCCAGCTCCCACAGGGGCCGATGGTCCATGCCGTGGCAGGCCAGCTCGTGCCCGCCGGCGACCAGCCGCTCGATCAGGTCGGGATGATCGCGCGCCACCTCGCCCAGCACGAAGAACGTGGCGCGCACGCCGTGCGCTTCGAGCAGGTCGAGGATGGCGTCGGTGCCGGACCGCACCACGCTCGTGCCGTGCGCGTGCCAGTGGCTGCGGTCGATCAGCTCCGAGTGGTACCAGTCCTCGATGTCGAACGAGAACGAAGCGGACTTCACGGGCGCTCCCGCAGGCGATAGACGCGAATGCCGGCCGCGTCATAGACGCGCTCGAAGAGGTCCGCGCGGGCCTCGAGCGCCCGCCATGGCCGGACCCACGCGCTTCGCGCGCCGGTGCCGGCCGGGAAGTCCGAGGCACGGTAGATCAGGTAGACCGGCGCCCGTACCGAGGCCAGTGCGCGCGCGTCCGCGTCGAGCGAATCCGCGGAGCCGTAGAGATCGGCCTCGATCGCCCGCCGCTCGCGCATCGCGGCGACCGGGAACGCCGCGAGTTCGGGCGCCGCGGTCGTGCCCACCCACTGCCGGCGCTGGCCCAGCACCTGGATCGTCCCGCGGTCACGCGCTTCGACGAAGACCGCGTCCTCGGGCGTGCGCTCGCGGATCCAGGCGTAGAGCACGAGCTCCCCGGGCGTCGAGTGCAGATACGGCGAGTCGGGGGGCCCGGGATCGGCGCAGTAGCCCTCGAGCACCAGCGCGGGGCCGGCGAGGAAGACGAGCGCCAGCAGGATCGCGGCGAGCGCGCGCGAACGCCCCGTGAGCCACGCGCGAACCGCGGGCAGGAGGGCCGGACCGCCGAACAAGGCGAGCGCGAAGAAGACCTGGAAGACGAACTTGGACTCGTTGTTGAGCCGCAAGTGGACGACGAGCGCGAACACCGTCATGCCGAGCGTGAACAACCCGAGCGTCACGGCGGTTCCGCGTCGCTCGCGGAACGCGCGAACGAAGGGTCCGCGCGCGAACCAGAACGTGACCGCGCAGGCGGTCACCAGCGTCCACACCATGACCCAGCTCGGTTGGAAGAAGGGGATCTTGAATCCGCTGCGGCTCGGGGCCCAGCCGCGGGAGATGGCCAGCGTGTAGGGCGTGGCGACGAGCGCGCCCGCCGCGGTGGCCAGGGCCAGCGCGGCGAGCCGTCCGCGCCCGGGCAGCCAGGGCCAGCGCGGGCGCACGAGCCAGGCGAGGGCGAGCGCTCCGATCCCGACCGGGATCACCGAGGCGCCGACCACGGTGTGCATGAACAGCATCCCGGCCGCGCCCGCCGCGGCCCAGGCCAGAGCTTCGCGCCGGCCGCGCTCGAGCCAGCGCGCCAGCGCCCAGAGCCAGAGCAGCATCATGAGCCAGGCGTAGCTCAGGGAGGTGCCGATGGTGAACTTGTCGAGCAGCATGACGAAGCTGGAGAAGGGCGCGGTCAGGTTGAAGATCACGTCCATGCGGCCGAGGCCGTAGTTGTGCAACAGCTCGCGCACCGCGGGCCAGCCGCGCAGGGAGCCGATGAACACGCGCCCGAGGTTCAGCAGCCAGAGCAGCCAGGCCCCGGCGTTCAGGCCGAGGATGGTCAGCAGGGCCGCGCCGCGGGCGCTCTCTCTCTCGCCCCACAGCTCGAGCGCGATGCGGTAGGCCAGCGCGGCGCAGAGCGCGAAATCGAAGGTGTTGAGCAGCGCCATGGAGACGAAGGGATCGCGGCCGCCGAGGCCCGTCAGCATCGCGACGAACAGGTTGTAGAACCACATGTAGTTCGCCGTGAGTCCGGCGAAGCGCGGGTCCTGCGGCGGGATGCCGTGATGCACGATCTCCCACGTGAGCCCCGCGTGGACCCAGCTATCCCCCCGCACGAGGACCCATCGGTTTACGAGCCAGGGCAGCGCGGCGTAGAGCGCGAGCGCGGCGCCGAAGCCGAGGAGGAAGCGGCGGTCCGCGGGCGAGGTCTCGTTCGGCCGCGAGACGTCCTCCGCCCGCAACGAGAGAGCGAGCCACAGCGCCCAGCCCGCGACGGCGACGATCCGCGCCGCGGCCGGCAGCGGCACGTGCAGCAGCAGGAGCGCCGCGCCCGCCGACGCGCTCGCGAGCGGCGCGAGCGCGAGCCCGAGGGTCCAGCGCGGCGCGCCGGGCGCGCGGCCCGCCCACCACGTGCCGAGGGCCATGCCGGGGAAGACGCCCAGCGCGAGATACAGCGCCGCCTCCCCGGCGTAGCCCGGCAACCGGCTGCCCAGCAGAGAGACGAGCCCCAGCGCCAGCGCCGGGGCCGCGCGCGCGAGCCGCTTCAATCCACGTCCTTGACCACGCGCGCCGGCACGCCCACCGCCACCTTGCCGGGCGGCACGTCCCGCGTCACCACCGCGCCGGCGCCGACCACCGCGCGCTCGCCGACCGTGATCCCGGGCAGGACGATGCAGCCCGCGCCCAGGTAGCATCCGCGCCGCAGGATCACCGGGGCCACGGTTCCGTCCCCCGCGCCGGGCGAGGTGCGGTCCATGCGCCGCGCGTCGTCGTGCACGATCACCGTCACCCGGAAGGAGATGGTCACGTCGTCCTCGATCTGGATCAGCTCGGGGAACTGATCGTCGAGCCAGCTGTCGAGGCCGACGAAGACGTGGCGCCCGATCGAGATCCCCATCATGCGATAGAGCGTGAGGCGCACCTCGGGCGGGATGCAGAAGCGCGCCAGGATGTGGAGCGACTTCTGCCACAGCGTGCGCAGCAGGCTGCGCGGCGCGATCTCGCGTTCGTACTGGCGCCGGGTGACCCGTTCGCTGATCCTCACGCGATTCCTCCTCGGCCGTCCGCGGCCGCCTTCACAGGACCTCCGGGAACATCCGCTTGGCCGGCTCGCCCAGCGCCCGGGCGAGCGGCAGCGGCAGACGCTTCCACAGGCTCACGGCGAGGGCGAAGCCGCCCTTCTGCTCCTCGAGCGTCGGGATCCTGCGGGCCCGCCCCAGCACGTACTGGTAGAAGAGCGGCGCGGGCGCGGCCCCCCACTGCTCCTTGAAGCGGTAGGTGTTCGAGTTCCACTGGCTGCGGCCGAAATCGAAGCGCCGCAGCCCGAGCGCGATCGCGCGCCGGAGCGCCTCCCAGTAAAGCATCTGGTTCGGGCAGAAAGCAAAGAAGCGCCGCAGCGACGAAGCCCACGGATCCATCAGGGTGTCGCCATGTCGCACCAGGAACATGGCGCCTGCCGGCTCGCCGCCCTGACGGATCGTCATCACGTCCGCCGCGGGACCGAGCGCGGCGAACGTGCGTTCGTAGTAGCGCCTGTCGCGGATCGGCGTGCCCAGGTCGCGCATGTTCTCCAGCATCACGCGATGAAACGTGGGGATCTCGCCCGGCCCCCAGCGCGTCTCGAAGCCCGCCTTCAACGCCTTGCGGATCTGGTTGCGCAGCTTGGCGTCGAAGGTCCTCCACTGGGTCTTCTCGTCGTCCGCCAGCTCCAGCACCAGCGTCACGTGCTCCTCGCTGGTCTCGAGATCCGGCCAGCGCCGGCGCTGGTCCCGCAGCTCGAGATACCCGAGGCGGCGCCGGGCGAGCGCCTCGCGCGCGGGCTCCAGCAGCGCGGCCGCCACGGTCTCGTCGTCCGCGAGAAGCCCGCCCGGGGGCGAGAACAGCGCCGGCTCGCGACCCGACCGCTCGAACAGCGGCAGCACGCCGCGCACCCGGCCCTCTGTCTCGGCCAGGAAGTAGAGCGGCCGGCAGCCGTACGTGCGGAGGACCAGCTCGCGCCAGCTCGCAAGCTGGCCGAAATGCGATTCCGGCCGCGAGCGCACGTAGTCGTCCCAGCGCTCGCGATCGGCCTCCTCGAAGGCGCGGATTCTCAGGATCGGGGGCTCACGGTGCGAGGGACCGTCGGTCGGCGGAGAGCCGGGCCACGGTGCGGCCGAGCCCGCGTGATCGGTTGGCGTGATCGTCCGCGGGGGCGGCGACCGTGGCCCCGGCAAGCATGGGCCGACTATAGCACGAGGCCGGGTGCCGGCCATTGGGGGGCCGCGTCGCGCGCGGTCGCGAGCGGCCGCGGATGCGGCGGCCGGGCTCGTGGCGAGAACGAGATTGCAATCAGGAAGCGGCCCGCTATGCTTCCCCCATGATCCACCACGACTGGGATGGCCTGACGGACTCGTCCGCTCCCGGTTCGCCTCGCGGCGCTGCCGAGGCGCCCGGCCCCGCGCCCCGGCCCTCGATGAACGGAGTCTTCGTCGTCATCGCCGCCTTCAACGAGGAGCGCACGGTCGGGGCGGCCGTCCGCGGCGTGCGGGAGCGGGTGGCGAACGTGGTGGTCGTGGACGACGGATCGGCGGACCGGACCGCGTGCGAAGCGGGCGCGGCGGGGGCGACCGTGCTCCGGCACCTGATCAACCGCGGGCAGGGCGCCGCGCTCAAGACCGGCATCACCTACGCTCTCGGGCTGGGCGCCGAGGTGATCGTCACCTTCGACAGCGATGGTCAGCACCAGCCGGAGGACCTCGACACCCTCGTGGCGCCGCTGCGGGGGGGCGGGGTGGACGTCGTGCTCGGGTCACGCTTCCTCGACCGGGGGACGCGCGTGCCGCCCGTGCGCTGGATCACGCTCAAGCTCGGCATCGTCTTCACCCGGATCGTTTCGCGGATCCGCGTCACCGATGTGCACAACGGACTGCGGGCGTTCACGCGCGAGGCGGTGCAGCGCATGAACCTCCACGAGGACCGCATGGCGCACGCCTCGGAGATCCTCGACGAGATCTCGCGGCTCGGGTTGCGGTATCGTGAGGTGCCCACGCGCATCCTCTACACCGACTACTCACGGCAGAAGGGACAGCAGTCGACGGCGGCGGTCCGCATCGCGCTGGACTTCCTCCTCGGCAAGCTGGGAAAGGGGCACTGAGATCCTGCTCATCCAGGTCCTGATCGTCTTCATCGCCCTCGTCACGGTGGCGCGCGTCGTGCTCCGCTTCCGCAAGCGGGAGATCGGACTCGGTCCGTTCCTGCTGTGGACGGGGTTCTGGCTGGTGGCGGGCGTCCTCGTGCTGAGGCCCTCGGCGACGCAGTGGGTCGCGCACCAGCTCGGCGTCGGCCGCGGCGCCGACGCGACGTTCTATCTCGGGATCACCGCGCTCTTCTACCTCTTCCTGCGCATGCAGCTCAAGATCCGCGACCTCGAGCACCAGACCACCGAGCTCGTGCGCAAGCTCGCGCTGGAAGGGGCGAGGAAGGCCGAGCGCCCGTAGCGCGCGGCTCCCGATTCGTTCGGTGCGGCTCTCGGTCGTGGTGCCCGTCTACAACGAGCGGCGCACGGTCGAGGCCCTGCTCCGCCGCGTGCTCGCCGCGCCGGGCGAGAAGGAGGTCATCGTCGTCGACGACGGCTCAACCGACGGCACGACGGACCTGCTGCGCGGGCTGGCTGGGGAGCTGCCGATCCGATTGCACGTCCACCCCGCGAACCGTGGGAAGGGCGCGGCGATCCGCACCGCTCTGGCTGAGGTGCGGGGCGAGGTCGTGATCATCCAGGACGCCGATCTCGAGTACGACCCCGAGGAGTACCCGAAGCTCGTCGCGCCGATCGAGCGCGGCGAGACCAACGTGGTCTACGGGTCACGCTACCTCGGTGGCACGAACGACCTGCCCTTCACCCACTACAAACTCGGCGTGCAGGTCCTCACCTGGGCGGCGAACCTGCTCTACGGGCTGCGGCTCACCGACGAGGCCACGTGCTACAAGGTGTTCCGTGCCGATCTCCTACGCTCGCTGCCGCTGCGCTGCGAGCGCTTCGAGTTCTGTCCCGAGGTGACGGCGCGGGTGGCGCGGCGCGGGGAGCGAATCCTCGAAGTGCCGATCGCCTATCACTACCGCACGCGCGCCCAGGGCAAGAAGATCGGCTGGCGCGACGGGCTCGAGGCCCTGGTCACGCTGCTGCGCTGCCGGCTGACGCGCTGAGCTCCGGCCGGGCCCGGCCGAGGAGGTCCGCCCAGCCGAGGCCCGCCATCCACAGCAGGAACGGCTCGATCGCCATGCGATAGCGCATGACCATGAGGAACACCGCGCTCACGAGGGCGTAGGTCAGCACGCCTCCCAACATCGGCCACAGCGCCGGGCTCGCGCGCAGCCGGCCGAGAGCGAGCAGCGCGCCGGCGAAGACCGTGCTCGAGGCGAGCGCCTGCGCGACGAGGCTCCACGCCGTCTGGTACGGCGTGCGCGTGATCGGATCGGGATAGAGCGCGAACAGGTTGCGCAGCTTGAGCAGGTAGAGCCAGGCCGCGCGTCCCGGATGCTCCCGCATGAACGTCAGTCCGTGCCGGAGCAGCACGCGATCCGCCGAGAGATCGTCGTGCTGCCGGAGCAGCTCCTGCTTGAGCGTCGAGTCGAACGGCGCGTTCACGTTGGTTGCTCCCGTGGTCCCCGGGTTGTTCCCCAGCCACAGCAACCGCCCGCTGGTGCTGGCGACGAAGTACCAACGATGGTGCACGCGGTAATTGCGGACGATCCAGGGCGAGATCACGAGCGCCGCGGCGACCGCGGCGGCGAGCAGCGGCCCGACCCAGTCCTTGCGCTCGCGCCGGAGCGCGAGCGCGAAGCCCACGACGAAGCCGGGAAGCAGGGTCGTCACGTTGGGCCGCGTGAGGATCACCAGCCCGAAGAGGGCGCCGGCCAGCACCCAGCGCCACAGCGCGCCGCGTCTCCAGGCCGCGAACGACGCGGCGAACGCCAGGACCACGAGGAGCAGGAGTAGGTTCTCGGAGTACTGGGTGGCGGGCAGCAGCACCAGGATCGGCTCCAGCGAGGCCAGCGCGGCGGAGACCAGACCCGCCCACGGGCCGAACAGCGACATCCCCACCGCGGCGACCACGCCCACGAAGACCGCCGCTAGGATCGCCTCGACGATCCGCAGGGCGAGCAGGCTCGTCCCGAACAACGCGTACACGGCCGCGATGAACGTGGGGTACCCCGGCGGCCGCACCGTGTCCATGCCGTACCCGTGGTGCGTGAGCAGGAAGCGGCCGAGCGCCTCGAAGTCGCGCCCGTCGGCCCAGAGGATGACGCGCGGCGAGAACCAGACCACCGCGAGGCGCACCGCCAGCGCGAACGCGAGCACGGCCGCCCAGGCCCAGGCGGGGACGGGGCGGGTGCCGCGCGTCACGAGCGGACCTTCGCGGGCGCCGGAACCGGCTCGGCCGCCTCATGGCGCGAGATCTGGTACGCGGCAACGATCAATGCGAACATGAACCAGATCTGGAACCCGTAGTTCGGATTGCGCAGGTACTCGATCTTGATCTCGTCCACGATGAAGACCACGAGCTGCACGTGCCCGATCAGCAGGTATCCCTCCGAGAAGCGGCTGCGCCGGAGGTCGTCCGTGTGGGGAATGGAGACGCGGAACAGGCTCCCCAGCAACCACAAGAAGATGGCGAGCCCGATGAACCCCACATTGTTGGGAACGAACAGATAGAGACAGTGCGGCCAGAACCAGAGCCGCGTGCCCGACTGTCCCGAGTAGTAGGGACCATGCCCGATCCAGGGGTGCTCGAAGATGCGCTCCCAGGCCCCGGTCCAGGCGCCGGCCCGGGACTCGGGCATCATGTTGACGAAGGTCGTTGCGCCCAGGCGCGTGAGCATGCTGCCCGAGCGCGTGTAGTGGGAGATATAGAAGTCGAGCCCCAGGACGAGAGCCACCAGCCCCGCCACCCCGATCACCAGGACGACGAAGTTGATCCGGCGCCGGATGTGCCACAAGAGGTAGAGGCCGCCGG
>DATKKO010000150.1:0-7399 GCA_035542955.1 Terriglobales bacterium | reverse complement strand
GAACACGTCGAGCGCCGCGCCCGCGATCCGCCCGGCGAGCAGCGCCTCGACGAGCGCCGCCTGGTCCACGAGCGCGCCGCGCCCCAGGTTCACGAGCACCGCCGACGTCTTCATGCGCGCCAGCTCGGCCGCGCCGATCATGCCGCGGGTCGCGGGCGTGTGCGGCGCCGCGAGCACGACCCAGTCGGCCCGCTCGAGCAGCTCGGGCAGGCGCTCGAGCCCCCACTGCTCGTGCGCGGGCGCCGGCTCGGGCGCAGGATGCGGCCGCACGGCGATCACGCGCATGCCCAGCGCGGCCGCGCGGGCGGCGAGCGCCGTGCCCACCGCGCCCATGCCGACGAGGCCGAGCACGCCGCCGGCGAGCTGGCCGAAGGGCGGCGGATCCCGCCACAGGCCGGCCTGGTCCCAGCGGCGCTCCCGCTGGCGATCCCGGGCGAGGTGGGTCTTGCGGGCGAAGGCGAGCATCAGGCCGAGCGCGTGCTCGGCCATCGAGATCCCGTGCAGGCCGCGTCCGTTCGTGAACACGATCTCGCTCTCGACGAGCGCCGGGAAGAGCAGCGAGCCCACGCCCGCCGCGCTCACGTGGATCCAGCGCAGCCGGGGCGCGAGCGCGAAGTTGTCCGGGTTCACGAGCGGCCCGTAGACCACGTCGGCTTGGGGCAGCGCGCGCTCGGCGTCGCTCCGGTCGGCCGGGGAGAGGAAGGTCACATCGGGATGGCGCGCGGCCAGACCCTGAGCGAGCCCCGCGGGCAGGTTCCAGACCGGGTCGGCGTCGCGAACGAACTCCAGCACCGTGAGGCGTTCCACGGCGCACGAGGGTGCCACAGCGGGGAAGCGAGTTCCATGGGCACGAACGTCGACCTGGTCTCGGTGACTCGCGTGGCAACGCGGCGGTCGAGATCGCCCCGATCCTCACTTGCGCACTCGTCGCCGCGTTCGATAGAGTCCCCGGGACCGGTCGTCGTCACACGTCTATCCGGAGGTTCCGCCGCCTATGAGCGCGCGCGCCGCGTCGTCAGCCCTGATGTCCGCCCTGCTGGCCGTCGTCTGCTTCTCTCTTTCCGCCCATGCCGGTCCCTGGATCCCCGCGCCGGGCGAGTACTACAGCGAGCTCCGCGGCAGCCTCTTCTCCGCGGACACCTACGATGACCAGGACGGCACCCGCCTCCAGCTCGGCGGCAAGTGGGAGCAGCGGTCCGGCCAGTGGTCGACCGAGCTGGGCTGGAAGAAGCGGCTCAGCTTCCTGTTCAGCGTGCCCTTCACCAGCGTGACCCTGCAGCGTGACGCGAACCCCTTCTACAGCGCGACCAACACCGGGCTCGCGGACGTGACGCTGGGCATGAGGTTCGCCCTCAAGAAGCAGACCGCCAGCGCGCTCGCGCTCGAGCTGGACTGGTCCGCCCCGCTCGGCTACCGCAAGGGCCAGTATTTCGCCACGGACCAGACCGACAGCGGCGCCTGGGCGCCGCTCAACTACGCGCGCCGCTTCTCGCGCCTCGGCGACTCGCGGCAGAGCCTGGGGCTCACGCTCCAGTACGGGACCGCGTTCACGCGACGCGGCTTCCTGCAGCTCTCGGCCGGCGCCCAGCGTCGCTTCCTCTCGATCCGCTCGAGCGCGCCCCCGCCGGTCGCCCTGTCGCAGCCCGACGTCGTCGTGGCCGATCCGCTCCAGACCGCCGCGAACTTCGCGACCGCGAGCGCCGATCTGGCGTTCTGGGTGCGCCCCTCGCTGCTCGTCGGCGGCCGCTACCAGGGCAAGATGCTCGCCTCGACGAACGGCGTGAAGGACTTCGAGCTGGAGCGCAACCTGCACCTCGCCGGGCCGTTCGTGCTCTGGCGGGTCGACGAGCGGCTCGATCTCTCCGCCGGCACCTGGAGCACGGCCTCGGCGAAGAACGCGCTGCACTACGATCAGTTCTACGTCGCCCTGGCCTTCAAGCAGACCAAGCTGAACCGGCTGCAGGGCTTCCTCGGAGGGACGAAGGCCCCCTGACCGGCCGCCCCGCGCCGGGCGATGCGGGTGCCCGGCGCGGATGGAGGTCTTGGATCCGGCGGCGATCCCGGCGGCGGCGCGGCCGCGCGATCGGGTCGTGAGGAGACCCTCCCATCGCTGATCTGAAGCTCCGCCTGCTCCCCTATCTCGCGCGCCATCGCCGGGCGCTCCTCGGGGGGCTGGCGTGCGTCGCGCTCACCGATCTCATCTCGCTCACGCAGCCGCAGGTGCTGCGCCACGCCGTCGACGACCTCTATCGCGGCGTGACCGCGGAGAAGCTCGGCCGCTACGCGCTCATCCTGTTCGGCATCGCCGTGGTCGCGGGCGTGTTCAAGTACGGGATGCGCATCTTCGTGATCGGCGTGTCGCGCCGCGCCGAGTTCGACCTGCGCAACGACCTCTTCGCGCACCTCGAGCGGCTGCCGGTCGCCTACTTCCAGCGCCAGCGCACCGGGGACATCATGTCCCGGGCCACGAACGACCTGGCTGCGGTGCGCACGATGCTCGGCCCGGGGCTCATGTACTTCGTGAACACCGTCGTGACCGCGCTCGCGTCCCTCGGCTTCATGCTCGCGACCAGCCCGCGGCTCACGGCGCTCGCGCTCATCCCCCTGCCCTTCGTCTCGATCACCGTCTGGCACTTCGGCGATCGCATCCACCGCCGCTTCGAGGAGATCCAGGCGCTGTTCTCGTCGCTCTCGGCGCGCGCCCAGGAGAACCTCGCCGGCGTGCGCGTGGTGCGCGCCTTCGCGCGCGAGGACCAAGAGATCGACGAGTTCCGCGCGCTCAACTGCGAGTACCTCGACCGCAATCTCCGGCTCATCCACACCTCGGGCCTGTTCTATCCCACGCTCGGGTTCCTCTCCGGGCTCGCGGCGCTGATCGTGCTCTACCTCGGCGGCCGCGAGGTCGTGGCCGGCCGCATCACGCTCGGCCAGTTCGTCGCCTTCACCGTGTACATCGGCATGCTGAACTGGCCCATGGTGGCCCTCGGCTGGGTGATCAACATGTTCCAGCGCGGGCTCGCCTCCTGGGGGCGGATCGTCGAGGTGCTCGACGCTCCGCCCGCCGCGGGCGAAGCCGTGGCGGCGGCGGGCCGGACCCTCGCGCGCGGCGCGACGGCGCCCGCGGAGCGCGCGCGGGGCGAGCTCGAGTTCCGGCGCCTGAGCTTCGCCTACCCGGGAGCCGCCCCGGAGTCGAACGAGGCGCCGCTCGCGCTGCGCGAGGTGAGCTTCCGCGTGCCGGCGGGGCGCACGGTCGCGCTGGTCGGGCGCACCGGGTCGGGGAAGAGCACTCTGCTCGCGCTGCTCGCGCGCATCTTCGAGCCGCCGCGCGGCACGGTGTTCCGCGACGGCGTGGACGTGCGCGATCTCGACCTCCACTGGCTGCGCGCGCAGCTCGCGGTCGCGCCGCAGGACGCGTTCCTGTTCTCGACCACGGTCGCGGCGAACATCGCCTACGGCGTGCCGCGCGAGGAGCGCGCCGCGGTCGAGCGTGCCGCGCGCGTCGCCCACCTCGAGGAGGACGTGCGCGCGTTCCCGAAGGGCTACGACACGATGGTGGGCGAGCGCGGGATCACGCTCTCGGGCGGACAGCGGCAGCGCACGGCCATCGCCCGCGCGGTGCTGCGGGACGCGCCCGTGCTCGCGCTCGACGACTGCCTCTCGAGCGTGGACACGCACACCGAGGAGGCCGTGCTCCACCGGCTGCGCGCGGAGATGGCCGGCCGCACCACGCTCCTCGTCTCGCATCGCGTGAGCACGGTGCGCGACGCCGACGAGATCGTCGTGCTCGACGAGGGCGCGGTCGCCGAGCGCGGCACGCACGAGGAGCTGCTCGCGCTCGGCGGCCTCTATGCCGCACTGCACCGGCGGCAGCAGCTCGAAGAGGAGTTGGAGGCCTCGTGACGCCGACCCTCGAGGAGGAAGCCGCCGGCCGGGCCTACGACCACCGCCTCATGCGGCGGCTGCTCGGCTATCTCCGGCCCTACCGCGCGCAGGTGGCGCTCGCCGGCGCGGTGGTGCTGGTGGACGCGCTGGTCCAGCTCGCGGGCCCGATCCTCACCAAGGAGGCGATCGATCGCGGCATCCGCCGCCACGACCTCGTGCGGCTCGACCAGGTCGCCGTGCTCTACCTGATCGTGCTGGTCGCGGGGTTCGGGCTCGGCTACGTGCAGAACCAGATCCTGCAGCGCGTGGGCCAGCACGTGATGATGGACCTGCGGCTCGCCCTGTTCCGCCAGCTCCAGCGGCTGCCGCTCGCGTTCTTCGACCGCAACCCGGTCGGGCGGCTGATGACGCGGGTCACGAACGACGTGGACGTGCTGAACGAGCTGGTCACGTCCGGCGTGGCGGCCCTGTTCGCGGACGTGTTCGCGCTCATCGGCATCCTCGTGGCGATGTGGCGCCTGAACGCGGAGCTGCTGGGCGTCGCCTTCTCGGTCCTGCCGCTCATCTTCCTCGTCACGCTCACCTTCCGCGTCAAGGTGCGGCGCACGTTCCGCGAGGTGCGCACGCGGCTCGCGCGCATGAACGCGTTCCTCAACGAGAACCTGACCGGGATGGGAACGGTGCAGCTCCTCAATCGCGAGGCGCGCAATCACGCCGAGTTCGAGGCGATCAACGCCTCGCACCGCGACGCCAACCTCGAGGCGAACTTCTACCACGCGATCTTCTTCCCGGCGCTCGAGCTGGTGAGCGCGCTGGCGCTGTCGCTGATCGTCTGGTACGGCGGCCGGCAGGTGATGTGGACGGGCATCACGCTGGGCACGCTGGTCGCCTTCATCCAGTACACGCAGCGCTTCTTCCGCCCGATCTCGGACCTGAGCGAGAAGTACAACGTCCTGCAGCAGGCGATGGCCTCCTCCGAGCGCGTCTTCGACCTGCTCGACAGGCCGCCCGATCCCGCCCTCGCGCGATCCGCCGGTTTCGAGGCGCACGCGCCCGCGGGGGACGGCGACGGCCGGCCCGCGCTCGCCGACGGCGCCGGCGGCGCGGCGGGCGACGGCCTGCTCGTGCGCGGCCGCATCGAGTTCGATCGCGTGTCGTTCGCCTACGACGGCGTGACCCGCGTGCTCGAGGACGTCTCCTTCACGGTCGAGCCCGGTGAGAAGGTGGCGCTGGTCGGCGCCACCGGATCGGGCAAGACCACGGCGGTCAGCCTGCTCCTCGGGTTCTACGCGCCGCAGAGCGGCACGATCCGTGTGGACGGCTGTCCGCTCGCGGAGTGGGACGTGCGCGCGCTGCGCCGGCACATCGGGCTCGTGCTGCAGGACCCGTTCCTCTTCTCCGGGACCGTGGCCGCGAACCTGGCGCTCGCCGACCGGGCTCTACCGCGCGAGGCGTTGATCCGCGCCGCCCGTGAGGTGCACGCCGACCGCTTCATCGAGCGGCTGCCGGCCGCGTACGACGCCGTGGTGCGCGAGCGCGGCGCGACCTTCTCGGCGGGCGAGCGGCAGCTCCTGGCCTTCGCGCGCGCGCTGGCCGCGGAGCCGCGCGTGCTCGTGCTCGACGAGGCGACGTCGTCGGTGGACACGCACACCGAGGCGCTCATCCAGGACGGGCTGCGCCGGCTCATGCGCGGGCGCACCTCGCTCGTGATCGCCCACCGGCTCTCCACGATCCAGGACGTGGACCGCATCGTCGTGCTCCACCACGGCCGCGTGCGCGAGGTCGGCACGCACGCGGAGCTGATCGCGCGCAATGGGATCTACGCCCGCCTCTACCAGCTCCAGTACGCCGGCACCGTCGGCTCGCGCGCCGGCGGAGTCGCCCCCGCGCTCGGATCCGCCACCCGCGCCGGCGCGGAGTGACGCGCGGCCTGCGGCCGCCGACCGGCGCCGCCCTCGAATTCGGCGCCCGCACGGGCGCGGGGGGACGCCCGGCACGTGGCGCGGACGGGTGGATGTCAGGGCGAAGAGAACCCATCCTTGTCATGCCCTTCGCACGTCGCGGAATTGCGCGATCGGTCGTTGACACCGGACGAAGCGGCCCCTAGCCTCTGGCCCGTCGGCACCATCTCCTCCTCCCCCACAGGAGGCGCTCATGCAGCTCGGCCGGAAGATCCGGGACCTGCGCCTTCGCCACGGTCTCACGGTCCAGCAGCTCGCCGAAGCGAGCCATCTCTCGAAGGGATTCATCAGCCAGGTCGAGAACGGCCGCACGTCGCCCTCGCTCGCCACCCTGCACGACCTCGCGCTGGCGTTGCACACCTCGGCGGCCTATCTCGTGGTCGAGGAACACGAGCGCCTGCACGTGGTGCGCGTCGCGGAGCGCCCGCAGATCCCGGCCCACGGCGGCCCGGCCCGGGTCCAAGTGCTCTCCGCCGTCCCCAAGCGCAATCTCGAGCTGCTGCTGATCGAGCTTCCGCCGGGATCCGGATCCGCGACGGTGCGCCATTGCCATCACGCCGAGGAATGCGCGCTGTGCCTGGAGGGCCGCGCGCGCTTCGTGCAGGGCGCCGAGGAGGTCGTGCTCGAGACGGGCGACTCGTGCCACTACGACGGCCGCGTGACGCACACCTTCCAGAACGCGGGCGAGAGAGAGACCCGCGTGCTGATCGCGCTCACGCCGGCAGTCTTCGAGTCGGCATTCCAGATCGCGGCGCGGGACGCGCTGCGCGCCCGGCCCGCGCCGGCGCCGGCGAGCGCCTGAGCCGGGCGCGAGCGCCGGCGCGCGGCCGCCTCTTGCCGAGCGGCCGGGTCGAGACTACCGTCGGGTTCGTCCGCTGAGCGGATCTGCCGGCCCCCCGGCAGGGAGCCGGTCCTTCACGGGAGGGAGCCCATGAAGAAGCTGCTGTTCCTCGCCCTGCTCGCGGTCGCCGCCTGGTATGGATGGCAGCACTACGGCGACCTGATCACCCGACGTCCGAGTCACACAGCCGTAATCGTGAACCACAGCGGCCGCGGCATGGCCCGCGTGCGCCTCGCGGTCGGCGGACAGACGTTCGTCCGCGAGACGATCGCTGACGACGCGCAGGCCGTGATCCCGTTCCGTGTCGACAATGACGCCTCGTTCCAGCTCGTGTGGGAATGGGCGGACGCCGGGGGCGAGCACAGCTGGTCGGGCGGGCTGGTGCCGAAGGGACCGATGGCGCAGCGGCACATCATCACCGTCGACCCGGACGGCGAGGTGGTCTACCAGCCGAGGATCCAATAGCCCGGGCCGAAGCCGGCACCTGATCTACGCGACCGCGCTCGTCCGCTTCTCGCCCGTGTCCCCGAGCAGCTCGTGACGGCGGATCTTCCCGGTCGTCGTCTTCGGGAACTCCTGCCGCCGGATGATCACGCGCTTGACGCGCTTGTAGGGCGCGAGCAGCTGGCAGCGCCCCTCCACCTCGCGCCGCAGCGTCTCCTCGACGAAGGCGTCGTCGCAGGCGCGGCCTTGGGCCGAGGCCAGCGCCTCGAGC
>DATKKO010000149.1:0-2041 GCA_035542955.1 Terriglobales bacterium | reverse complement strand
GACCACTTCGTGCTGAACGAGGCCGAGGCCACGCTGCCCGGCTTCCTGCGCGACCTCGCCGCGGGGCAGGCCCGCCGCGTCTACGAGTCCACGACGTACCCCGACCTCGCGCTCACGCCGGCGCCCCGCTGGGACCTCGTCGACCTGCGGCACTACCACTCGATGAGCATCCAATACTCGCGCGGCTGTCCCTACGACTGCGAGTTCTGCAACGTGACCGCGCTCTTCGGCCACACCCCGCGCACGAAGAGCGCCGCGCAGGTGGTGGCCGAGCTGGACGCGCTCTACCATCGCGGCTGGCGGGGCGCGGTCTTCTTCGTCGACGACAACCTGATCGGGAACAAGCGGGACGCGCGGCAGGCGCTGATGCCGGCGCTCATCGAGTGGCGGCGCGGGAAGCGCGGCCTCTCCTTCTACACGGAGGCCTCGATCAACCTCGCCGACGACCGCGCGCTGATGGACGCCATGGTGACCGCCGGCTTCGACACCGTCTTCATCGGCATCGAGACGCCGGACGACGAGGCGCTCGGCGCCTGCGACAAGCGGCAGAACCGCGGCCGCGACATGATCCGCGACGTGAAGCGCATCCAGCGCGCGGGGCTCCAGGTGCAGGGCGGCTTCATCCTCGGCTTCGACACGGACACGCCGAGCATCTTCCAGCAGCAGATCGAGTTCATCCAGCGCAGCGGCATCGTCACCGCGATGGTGGGCCTGCTCAACGCGGCGCCGCAGACGCGGCTCTACGAGCGGCTCAAGCGCGAGGGGCGGCTGCTCGGCGAGAGCAGCGGCGACAACGTCGACGGCACCACCAACTTCGTGCCGCGCATGAGCGCCGAGGTCCTGCGCGAGGGCTACCAGCACGTGCTGCAGCGGCTCTACGCCCCGGGCTCGTACTACCAGCGCATCCGCACCTTCCTGCGCGAGTACCATCCGCCGCGGGTATCGCTGAGCATCGATCCGCGCAACCTCTGGGCGTTCGCCTACTCGAGCCTGCGGCTCGGCGTCATCGGCCGCGAGCGCTTCCACTACTGGCACCTGATGCTGTGGACGATCCTGCGCCGCCCGGCGCTGCTCCGGATCGCCATCACGCTGGCGATCTACGGCCACCACTTCCGGAGAACGTGCGACGCGGTGAGAGTGCCCCGCGGCGCCACACCCGCGGGGGCGTAGCCACGGCACGACCCGCGAGCGGTCCGCCGCTCGCCTGCTCCTCAGCCGCTCGCGGGTGACGCCAGCGCCGCTGCGACGGCCTCCTCCAGCTCCCTCGCGCTGTGCGGCTTCCGCAGCACGCCGCGGATTCCTCGCTCGCGCAGCGTGTCGGGATCGTCTGCCTCGAGCACGCCCGAGATCATGAGGATCGGCAGCTCCGGCCGCAGCGCGTGGATCTCGCGGGCGAGGGCCGCGCCGGTGAGGTGCGGCATGGTGTTGTCCGTGATCAGAATGTCGAACGCGCCGGGCCGCGCGCGGAAGTCCTCGAGCGCCGCCGTGCTCGAGGTGTGCACGGTCACGTCGTAGCCGGAGTCCTCGAGCCGCCGCTTCTGCAGGCTGGCGAGGATGTCCTCGTCGTCCACGAGCAGCACGCGGACCTTGCCCCGCGCGATCCCGATCCCAGGCTCCACCATTCGCGGCGCCTCGCCTTCGACCGCGGGCAGGTAGACGTCCACGCGCGTGCCCTGTCCCGGGCGCGATGCGAGATCGAGTGCCCCGCCGTGGCTGCGCACGATGCCGCGCACGACCGAGAGCCCGAGTCCCGTGCCGACGCCGGTCGGCTTCGTCGTAAAGAAGGGCTCGAACGCGCGGCGCGCCACCTCGGGGCTCATCCCCGTGCCCTGGTCCACGACCGAGAGCCGCACGTAGAGGCCGGGCCTCAGGTCGGGAAGACGCACGGCCGTCTCGTCGTTCACCACGACGGGCGCGAGCGTCACGTCGATCCGGCCACCGTTCTCCATCGCGTGCGCGGCGTTTGTCGCCAGGTTCATGAGGATTTGGTGGATGTCGGTCTCGTCCGACTTCACGAGCGGCGCCCGGGGATCGATCTCCT
>DATKKO010000148.1:0-2978 GCA_035542955.1 Terriglobales bacterium | reverse complement strand
GAGTACGACTCGACCAGGAACACGTTCCGGGGGGTGACGTCGGAGAGTCAGTCGGGCAGTGACTAGTGTCTTGCCGATCGCGCACATGACCCCGCCCGTCATCGAGACGCACGGCCTCAGGAAGGAGTTCGGCGACAAGGTCGCGGTCGCCGAGCTCTCCCTCGTGGTGCGCTCGGGCGAGATCTTCGGCTTCCTCGGACCGAACGGCGCGGGCAAGACGACCTCGCTCAAGATGCTGCTCGGCCTCGTGCGGCCCACGGCGGGCGCGGCGCGCGTGCTCGAGCGCCCGCTCGGCGACCGGCGCGCGCGGGCGCGCATCGGCTTCCTGCCCGAGCACTTCCGCTTCCAGGACTGGCTCTCGGGCCGCGAGCTGCTCGAGCTGCACGGCCGGCTCGGCGGCGTGCCCGCGGCGCGGCGCCGCGCGCAGACCGACGAGCTGCTCGCGCGCGTGGATCTGCTCGACGCCGCGCACCGGCGGCTGCGCGACTACAGCAAGGGCATGCTCCAGCGGATCGGCCTCGCGCAGGCGCTGCTCGGCGAGCCGAAGCTGGTCTTCCTCGACGAGCCGACCTCGGGTCTCGATCCGCTCGGCCGCCGGCTGGTGCGCGACCTGATCGGCGAGCTGCGCGCGCGGGGCGTGGCGGTGTTCCTGAACTCGCACCTGCTCGGCGAGGTCGAGCAGACCTGCGACCGCGTGGTGTTCCTGAAGCAGGGGCGCACGGTCCACGAGCTGCCGCTCGCGGCTGCGGAAGCCGCGGCGCTCACGGTGGAGCTGCGGCTCGGCCCGCATCCGCCCGCGCTGCTCGCGGATCTCGCCCGCTTCGGGCGCTGTCCCCGCGAGGAGGACGGCCTCGTGCGGCTCGAGGTCGAGCGCGACGACGTGCTGCCCGAGCTGTCGCGCTGGCTCGTCGGGCAGGGCCTCGCGCTCTACGAGCTGCGCTCGCAGCGCAAGTCGCTCGAGACCTGGTTCCTCGAGGTCATGGGCGAGGACCAGAGGCCGGGGTGAGATCGTGCGCGGCTTCCTGACCGTCGCCCGGCTCACGGCGCACGAAGCGGTGCGCCGCCGCATCCTGCACGCGGCGCTGGTGTGCGGCGCGGCGTTCCTCGTGCTCTACGGCATCGGGTTCCACTTCGTGGAGCGCGATCTCCGCGCGCATGGGGCGCTGTCGATGCTCCAGCGCGCGATGATGCTCGACTTCTTCGTGCTCGCCGGGCTCTACGCGGTGGACTTCCTGTGCGTCGCGACCTCGGTGCTGCTGCCGGTCGACTCGGTCTCGGGCGAGATCGCCTCGGGCGTGATGCAGACCCTCGCGGCGAGGCCGATCCGCCGCGCCGAGATCCTGCTCGGCAAGTGGGCGGGTCACCTCGCGCTCGTGCTGGCGTACATGCTGGTGATGGCGGGCGGCGTGCTCGCGATCGCGCGCCTGATGGGCCACTTCACGCCGCCGCAGGTGGTGCCGGGCCTCGCGTTGATCGGGCTCGAGTGCGCGCTGCTCGTCACGCTCTCGATCGCGGGCGGCACCCGCTTCGCCACGATCACGAACGGGCTCATCGTGCTCGGCCTGCACGGGCTCGCCTTCATCGGCAACTGGGTCGAGCAGATCGGCGCGATCGCCGGCAACGACGCGGCGCGCAACGTGGGCACGGTCGCGAGCCTGGTGATGCCGAGCGAGTCGTTGTGGCAGCTCGCGGCGTGGCTGATGCAGTCGCCGGTCATGCGCGGACTGCATGCGACCCCGTTCGCCACGGCCTCGACGCCGAGCGGGGCGATGGTGCTCTGGGCGGCGGGCTATCTCGCGGTCGTGCTGCTCGCGGGGCTCAGGAGGTTCCAGACCCGGGCTTTGTGATCACGGCCGCGGCGCGCCGGGGCTCCCGGCTGCGCACGTACGCCGCTCACCTCCGCGCGCGATCGTTACGCCCGTTCCGCCCGTTGCGTCCGTTCCGCGCGTCCGCCCCGGCCGGCGCGGGTCGCGGGTCGCCGTTCCCCTCGATCTCGGCTTCCTCCCCGTTCGGCTCCTCCGCCTGCTCGGGGCCGGGCCTGCCCGGCTTCTGCCACGGTCCGGGCGGCAGCATGTCCGGCGTGATCCGGTGCTCCTGGCCCTCGCTGTCGCGGACCCAGACGATCTCGCGATGCAGCTCGGTCCGGGTGACCGTGCACGGGCCCTTCCCGGTCTGGAGCACGGCGCCGACCGGGGGCAGCCGCGAGGCGTTCTCGCGGTACAGCGTCAGCTCGTACGCGAGGCAGCACATCAGTCGTCCGCAAGCGCCCGAGATCTTGGCCGGGTTCAGCGTGAGCTGCTGCTCGCGGGCCATGCGCAGGGTGACCGGATGGAAGTCGCGCAGCCAGCTCGAGCAGCAGAAGGCGCGCCCGCAGGGGCCGCAGCCGTCGAGCCGCTTCGCCTGATCGCGGACCCCGATCTGGCGCAGCTCGATCCGGGTCTGGAACCGGCCCGCGAGGTCCTTGACCAGCTCGCGGAAATCGACGCGGTGCTCGGCGGAGAAGTAGAACGTGATCCGGTGCCCGGTGAAGCTGGCCTCCACCTCCGAGAGATCCATCTTCAGCTCGCGGATGGCGATCCGTTCCTTGCAGTACTCGAAGGCCTCGGCTTCGCGCAGGGCGAGATGGTCCTCCTGATCGAGGTCCTCCTCCGTGGCTTTGCGGATGATCTCACGCGTGACGTTGGCCGGACGCTTGAGCTCGATCATCGCCAGGTCCTTGAGCAGCACGCGGCCGACGGCCTCACCGTGCTCGGCCTGCACGATGACCGTGTCCCCGAGCAGCAACGAGAGATGCCGTGAGTTGAGGAAGAAGTCCCGGCGGGACCCGCGCAGGGAGACCTGCACGATCTCGGTCATCTCGAGACCTATGGGGCGGGACGATCCGCCCGACCGGCCCGTGAGGGCCGGCGTGGAGGCGAAGCTACGTTCCGGCGCGGCGGGATCGGGAACGATCCGGGCCGGGCCGGCTATGAACACCC
>DATKKO010000147.1:0-2877 GCA_035542955.1 Terriglobales bacterium | reverse complement strand
CGTCCCGGTCCCCAGCCCCAACAGGCCGTTCACGGCGGGTCCTGAGGTCACGGCGCCAGCCACGCGAACGGAGTGCCGGAGAGGTTTCGCAGCACGCCGAAGGCGATGACGATCAGCGCGGCGGCGATCAGCGCAATGCCGCGCGACCTCGCGCTCCAACGCGCGAGACGTGGCGCGAGCCACGGCCGCGCAACCCAGGCGATCGCGCCGAGAGCGATCGCGACCACCGCGAGGAGATTCGCCGAGCAGGCCGCGACGCACTCGCCGCGCAGCAGGTGGTAGATCGCGCGCGTGGTCCCGCAGCCCGGACAGTAGAGCCCGGTCCACTCGTGCAGCGGGCAGGCGGGCAGATGCCGCAGCGCCCCGGGGCCGAGCACGCGCGCGATGATCGCGAGAGCCGCGACCGCCCCGAGCCCGGCCGTGGCGATCACGGCCCTGCGCCCCAGGGGAGCCGGACCGACCGCCTGCGCCTCGAAGGCATCCTGCTCCATGCCGGGGAATGTACTCTCGTCTGCCTTCGCCCGCCGCTCCGAAATCCAGCGCCCCGCGCGGGCGAAACGAGCCCCGGCCCCGCCGTGAGCGCCGCTTTCGGGCGTGGTAAGCTCCCGCCCGCTGTGCCCCAGGGCCGGGAGGCATCCCGGCCCGGATTCCCTCGGGAGTCGACTCGAAACCTGCGTGCAGGAGTATTCCCCGGGCGCCCGCGGGGGACCCGCGAGCCGCGCACGACGCGGCGGCGCGGGTCGCTCGCGGACGGGCCTGCGGTCGGAAGGCGCGCCAACGGAGAGGCTGTGTATGTCTGATTCGAGGAAGACGCGCGTCATCATCATGGGTGCCGCCGGCAGGGACTTCCACAACTTCAACGTCTTCTGGAAGAAGCAGCCGGACGTCGAGGTCGTGTGCTTCACGGCGGCGCAGATCCCCGACATCGCCGGGCGCGCCTATCCGCCCGAGCTGGCCGGCCCGCAGTACCCGAAGGGCATCCCGATCCATCCCGAGGAGCGGCTCGACGATCTGATCCGCGAGCACCACGTCGACCAGGTGTCGTTCTCGTACTCGGACGTGTCGCACGAGTTCGTCATGCACCAGACCTGCCGCGTGAACGCGGCGGGCGCGGAGATGCGGCTGCTGGGCGCGGGCCAGACCATGGTCGCGAGCACGAAGCCCGTGATCTCGGTATGCGCGGTGCGCACCGGCGCGGGCAAGAGCCAGACCTCGCGGCGCGTGACGCAGATCCTGAAGGAGATGGGCAAGCGGGTCGCGGTCGTGCGCCACCCGATGCCCTACGGCGATCTGGTGAAGCAGGCCGTGCAGCGCTTCGCCAACGTGAAGGACATGGACGAGGCGCAGTGCACGATCGAGGAGCGCGAGGAGTACGAGCCGCACACCGCGATGGGGAACCTCGTCTTCGCCGGCGTGGACTACGAGGCGATCCTGCGGCGCGCCGAGCAGGAGGCCGACGTCGTGCTGTGGGACGGCGGCAACAACGACACGCCGTTCTACCGGCCGGACCTGAACATCGTGGTGGCCGACCCGCATCGGCCGGGCCACGAGCTGCGCTACTACCCGGGCGAGACGAACCTGCGCATGGCCGACATCGTGATCCTGAACAAGGTCGACACCGCCGAGCCCGAGGCGGTGCGCACGGTCGAGGCCAACGTGCGCGCGGTGAACCCGCGGGCGACGCTGCTGCGCGCCGACTCGCCGGTCACGGTGCGCGATCCCGGGCTCGTTCGGGGCAAGCGCGTGCTGGTGATCGAGGACGGGCCGACGCTCACCCACGGCGAGATGAAGTACGGCGCGGGCTTCGTGGCCGCGCGCAAGCTGCAGGCCGCCGAGATCGTGGATCCGCGCCCGTACGCGCAGGGCTCGATCCAGGGCGTGTTCGCCAAGTACTCGCACCTGACGCAGATCCTGCCCGCGATGGGCTACGGCGCGAAGCAGGTCGCGGAGCTGTCGGCCACGATCAAGGCGGTGCCGTGCGACGTGGTCGTGATCGCGACGCCGATCGATCTCGGTCGCATCCTCACCATCGACAAGCCGGCGACCCGCGTGATCTACGAGCTGGAGGAGCACGACCGCACGGTGCTGCCGAATGCGATCGAGCAGGCGCTGGCGGCCAAGCAGGGAGCGGTGTCCCGTGGCGCCCGGTGAGCGGGTGGCGGAGCCGCGGAAGGAACCGGCGGAAGCGACGATGAGCGGAAGACCGCGCAGCTATCTCTCGGTCAAAGATCTGCCCGCGGGGGAGACGCTCGAGGTCCTGCGCCGCGCGATCGAGCTCAAGCGCGAGGTGAGGGAGGGCCGGCCGCACCCGCTGCTCGCGGGCAGGACGCTGGCCATGATCTTCCAGAAGCCCTCGCTCAGGACGCGCGTGTCGTTCGAGGTCGGGATGACCCAGCTCGGCGGACACGCGATCTACCTCGGGCCGTCGGACATCAAGCTCGGCGAGCGCGAGACGGTCGAGGACATCGCGCTCACCATCTCGCGCATGTGCGACCTCATCATGGCGCGCGTGTTCGGACACGACATCGTGGCGGGCCTCGCCCGCCACGCCACCGTGCCGGTGATCAACGCGCTGTCGGATCGCGAGCATCCCTGCCAGATCCTCGCCGACCTGCAGACCATCCAGGAGCGCAAGGGCCGCTTCGAGGGACTGAAGGCGGTGTTCGTGGGCGACGGCAACAACGTCGCGCAGTCGTTCCTCTATGGTGGCGCGCTGCTCGGCATGAGCGTGACCGTGGCCTGCCCGGCGGGTTACGAGCCGCTGGCCGAGATCGTGACGGACGCGACGGAGCTGGGCCGCGGGACGGGCGCGGTCATCGCGGTGACGAACGACCTGCCGGCCGCCTGCCGCGGCGCCGACGTGCTCTACACCGACGT
>DATKKO010000146.1:0-3075 GCA_035542955.1 Terriglobales bacterium | reverse complement strand
CCGCGCTGGTCTTCGCCGCCTGCGTGTTGCTGGCGCGAGCCGCGGCCCGCGCGCGCACGAGCCTGGAAGCCGTGCTCGTGCTGCCGCTGGCGTGGACCGGCTTCGAGTGGATCCTGGCCTCGTTCTCGCCGCACGGCACGTTCGGCAGCCTCGCCTATTCGCAGATGAACTTCCTCCCCGCCCTCCAGATGGCCGCGCTCGTGGGTCACGTCGGCATCACGTTCCTCGTCGCGCTGGCCTCGTCGGGGCTGGCGTTCGCGTGGCATCTGCGGCGACAGCCGCGGCGCGCGGCGGCCACGCTGGGCACTGCGGCGCTCGTGGTGGGACTGAGCCTGGGCTGGGGCGCCGCGCGCCTGCGCGATCGAGCGCCCGGTCCGGCCCTGCGCGTCGGGCTCGCGGCCGCGGACTCCACGATCCGGTGGTTCCGCACCCTCGCCCCCGACACGACGCTCGCGATCGTGCGCGGCTGCACCGAGCGGATCGACCGCCTGGCCGCGAGCGGCGCGCGGCTCGTGGTGCTCCCGGAGAAGATCGTGGGCGTCCCGGACGCGGCGGCCGACAGCGCGCTCGCGCTTCTGCGGCGCGCGGCGGAGCGGAACCGCATCACCATCGTGGCCGGCTTCAACCGGCGCTCGGCGCGGTTCGCGCGGAACATCGCCTGGGTCGTGTCGAGAGGAGGCGTGGCCACGTACGACAAGGCCCACCCGGTCCCGGGCTTCGAGGACGACTACGAGATCGGCCGCGAGCCGCTGGTCCTGGCGGACCGCACCCCGCGCCTCGGGGTGGCGATCTGCAAGGACATGGATTTCCCCGACTGGACGTTGCGCTACGCGCGGCGCGGGGTGGACGTGCTCGCGGTACCGGCATGGGACTTCGGCGAGGACGGCTGGCTCCATTCCCGCATGGCCATCCTGCGCGGAGTCGAGGGCGGCTTCTCGGTCGCCCGCTGCGCACAGGACGGCCGGCTCACGCTGAGCGATCCGTTCGGGCACGTGACGGCCGAGCAGGCGAGCAGCGACGCGCCCGAGGTGCTCGTGACTGGATCGGTGCCCGCGATCGGCATCGTCACACCGCTCCGCGAAGGTTGGGGGCTCGGCTGGGTGCTCGGGCTCGCGGGTCTCTTCGTGGCCTGTCCGCTGCGGCTCCCGCGAGGCAGCCGGGCAGCGGCCGCGAGCGGAGAGTCGCGACCGCCTGCGATCGCATCTCCGGAGATCGAGGAAGAGCTTTGAGCCTCGCACGGGGGGCCGGCGCACTCGGACCGTGACCGGCGAGCGAGGCTCCGTGAGTTCCGCGCGCTGCGTGCCCCGGCTCCGCGCACGCGATCGCGTCATTTCGTGAGCAGCCCGAGCTGCTGGTAGATCCCGTACTGGTCGATCAGGCCCCACTCGTCGGCGATCCGGCCCTTCACCAGCCGGAAGATCGTGATGCCCCGCCCCCCGACCCTCCGGCCGGTGGCGGGCAGGCCGTTGCCTTCTCCCGTGTTCGTGCCGCGAGCCGTCCACAGGGCTACGACGCGGTCCCCCTCGGCGATCAGCTGATCCACGTGCACGACGAAGTCCGGGAACGCGCTGCGCCAGCCGCGCGCCGCCGCCAGGTCCTCTTCGAGATCGTGCGCGGACGCATGCGCTCAGCGCCCTGCGGGCGCGCCGTCCCGCAGCTCCGCCAGCGCCTGGTCCGTGCTCAGCACCCGCGCGAACCCGCGCCGCAGCACGCGCAGCTCGGCCTCGTGCGCCGCAGGATCGTCGGTGGCCGTGGCGTCGTCGACCACGAACACGCGGAATCCGCGCTCGTAGCCCTGCCGTGCCGTCGCGCCGCAGCAGTAGTTCGTCAGCGTGCCCGCGACCACGATGGTGTCGCGGCCGAGGTTCGTGAGGATCGTCTGGAGCGGCGTGTCGTAGAACGCGCCGTACGACGGCTTGCGGAGGACGATCTCCTCCGGACGCGGCCCCAGCTCGTCGATGATGCGGGAATCCCGAAACCATGCGGGATCGGCCGCGATTCCGGGATACCGGTTCGGCATGGCGGCGCCGGTGCGCGGCCGATCGAGATGTCCGTGCGGGCGCGAGAACAACGTGTGGATGACTGGCACGCCGAGCGCGCGGCATCCCTCCAGCAGCCGCTTCATCACCGGGACGCGCCGCGTGGCCTCGGGCACCCAGTAGCAGGTCCAGCCCGGGCGAACGAACTCCTCCTGCATGTCGATCATGAGCAGCGCGGCCCGCTCGCGCCGGAGCGGGAACGTCGCCTCGCCGCGTTCGTACGCTTCGCGCGCGAGCGCGGCGACCTCCTGTTCGCTGAAGCGCCTTTCGCTCATGCGGCCCCCTCGCGCGCGGAATCCGCCCACCTTCCAGCCCACATGCCGTCGAAGAAGGAACGGCGCCCTCCTCCGCGCATCCCTGCCAACTCTATCGCACGATGCCCGGAGGACGACAGGTCAGCGAGCGCCGCGCGGCTCCCGCCCGCTCACTCCGAGTGGGACTCCTTGCCACTTCTCCTCGCCGCGACGAGCGCCCTGCGTTTCCGGCGACGCGTGACGATCGCCTGCTGGCGCGCGCGGCGGATCAAGGACCAGTAGTCCATGCCCGCGGCCCTCACGGCGGCCGCCCAGCTCCCGAAGCAGCGGCGCGCACAGGCGTAGAGGGCGGGATGCGTCGCATGGATCCCCACGAGCCCTTCGCGCCTCTGGCCGAGCCGGCGAATGAGATCGAGCACGGCCCGCGGGCCCATCAGCGCGGGGCGTCCTCTCGGCGGCCGGGTGGGGTCCGCTTGCATGCGCTCAGAGAACCACGACGCGCGTTACGGCGAGGTGACGGCGCGGTGACATTTGTCGAAATCCGGACCCCGCACCAGGATGCCACAAACGGCAATCCCAATGGGCACTAGTCGGTTGCGCCCCAAGGAATTCACGGGGTGCGCACAAGCGGGGCGTTCCCCAGCGCCGGGATCGAATGCTAGGATCGCTGCCGTCCGAACTCCGCGGCACATCCTCCAATTCGCGGAGAAGATCTCCTCCAGGATTCGGCGATGAAGATCGTCATCTTCCGGCACGGACCCGCCGGCCGGCGCGGTGCATCG
>DATKKO010000145.1:0-4500 GCA_035542955.1 Terriglobales bacterium | reverse complement strand
GCAACCGCTGGGGCCCGAGCACGGCGGAGGTCTCGGGGCGCAGGACCTTGATCGCGACCGAGCGCTGGTGCCGCAGATCGCGGGCGAGATACACGATCGCCATGCCGCCGCGGCCGAGCTCGCGTTCGATCCGATAGCGGTCGGACAGACCTGCCGCGAGGCGTTCCCGGAGCTCGTCCACGCGGACCCGACCTCCTCGCCCATGTGCGCGGGCCTCGCAGCACCTGTCGCGCTGGCCCGCGCGGATCCGCGAGAGCGATGCGCGCTCCCGCGTTGAGGCAGGCTATCACAGCGCACGGTTCCTCGCGGAGTCGCGCGCCCCGCGCGTCTTGACCACCCCCGGAGGCACCCCTAGACTCCGGCGCGTCCGGCCGTGCGATCACGGCCGTTGCGGCCCGGGAGGAAGCTCTTGGCGATCGTGCGTCTCGAAGGCATGTCGGTGTTCGGACATCACGGCGCCCGTCCGTACGAGAAGGAAGCCGGCCAGCGGCTCGAGCTCGACCTCGAGATCGAGCCGCTCGACGACCGCGCGGAGCGCAGCGACAAGCTGGCCGACGCGGTCGACTACGACGGGCTCTACCGCACCGTGCGCGAGGTGGTCGAGGGCCGGAGCTTCCACCTGCTCGAGGCGCTCGCCGCCACGGCGGCCGACGAGGTGCTGGCGCGCTTCGCCGTGCGGCGGATCCGCGTGCGGATCGCCAAGCAGAACCTGGGCTGGACCACCGGAGGCCGGGCGGTCATCGAGGTGACCCGGGAGCGCGGCGCGTGAAGGCGTACGTCGGGCTCGGCTCGAACCTGGGCGAGCGCGAGGCCATGATCCGGCTGGCGCTCGACGATCTCGCGCGCCTGCCCTCGACGAAGCTCGTGCGGGCGTCCTCGCTGTACGACACCGAGCCCGTGGGCGACGTGGACCAGCCGAACTTCCTGAACGCCGTGGCCCAGCTCGAGACGGACCTGACGGCGCGTCAGCTCCTGTGGAACCTGCTCCTCATCGAGCGCCGGCTCGGTCGCGTGCGCACCCGGCCGTGGGGGCCGCGGACCATCGACCTCGACCTCCTGCTCTTCGGCGACCAGATCGTGGACGAGCCGGACCTGCGCATCCCGCATCCCGAGATCCTCCGCCGCTCGTTCGTGCTCGTGCCTCTGGTCGAGCTGGATCCGCTCCTGGTGCATCCGGTGACGGGGGAGACCCTCGTCGCGCACCTCTCCCGACTCAGCAATTCCCGGCCGCCGATCAAGAGGGGCAGCCGGCTTTGGAACTGACGCCGGTCCGCCCATGACGGAGAACCGCTACATCGCCGTCGAGGGCGTGATCGGGGTGGGCAAGACGAGTCTGGCGAAGCTGCTCTGCGATCGGCTGCAGGCGCAGCTCGTGCTCGAGGAGGTCGAGGAGAACCCGTTCCTGAAGGACTTCTACCGGGACCGGGCCCGCTACGCGTTCCAGACGCAGATGCACTTCCTCTTCAGCCGCTACCAGCAGCAGCGGAGCCTGCGTCAGACCGAGCTGTTCTCCGAGCGGCTGGTCTCGGACTACCTGTTCCAGAAGGACCGCATCTTCGCGGGCCTCAACCTCTCCGAGCGGGAGCTGGCGCTCTACGAGCGGCTGGTGGTCTGGCTCGAGCTGGACGTGGTCAAGCCGGACGTGGTCGTGTACCTGCAGGCGGGCACGGACGTGCTCATGGAGCGCATCGGCCGCCGCGGCCGGCCCTTCGAGAAGGACATGGACCGCGAGTACATCGGCCAGCTCAACGAGGCGTACAACCACTTCTTCTTCCACTACACGGAGGCGCCGCTGCTCGTCGTGAACACGAACGGGATCGATTTCGTGAACAACGCGGACGACTTCGAGGACCTGCTCACCCGCATCGTGGCCCACCGCGGGGGCACGGTGTACTACGCGCCGCTCGAGCGCGGAGCGGCCGGATCATGAGCGCGAGACGGGGGAACCCGCGCGCGGCGCGGGTGCGGAGCGCCGGGGCGGTGCGGCGCGGCGCGCGGGCGGGGTCCACACCCGCACCGGCCCCCGCTGCGCCGGCGTCGGCGCGCGCGGCAGCGCCGGCCCCGGCGGCGGAGCTCACGCCCGTTCCCGCGCCGCGCAAGCGCTGGACCGCGCCCGCGATCATCGAGCTCAAGCGGCGGGGCGAGCCGATCGCGGTGCTCACGGCATACGACTACCCGACGGCGCTGCTCGCCGACGCGGCCGGCGTCGAGATCGTGCTGGTCGGGGACAGCCTGGGCACGGTGGTGCTGGGCCACGAGACCACGTTGCCGGTGACGATGGAGGACGTGCTCCATCACCTGCGCGCCGTGACCCGGGCGCGGCCCGCCGCGCTGGTCGTGGGCGACATGCCGTTCCTCTCCTATCAGGCGAGCGTCGAGGACGCGGTGCGCAACGCGGGCCGCTTCGTGCAGGAGGGCGGGGCGGACGCGGTCAAGCTCGAGGGCGGCGAGCGCGTGGCCGACGCGGTGCGCCGGATCGTCGAGATCGGCATCCCCGTGATGGGGCACCTCGGCCTCACGCCGCAGTCCGTGCTCGCGTTCGGCGGCTACAAGGTCCAGGCGCGCGCCGAGCCGGAGCAGGAGCGTCTGCTGCGCGAGGCGCACCGGCTCGAGGAGTGCGGCTGCTTCTCGATCGTGCTCGAAGGCATCCCCGCGCGGCTGGGCGCGGCCGCGAGCCGCGAGCTGCGCATCCCGACCATCGGGATCGGCGCCGGGCCCGGCTGCGACGGGCAGGTGCTGGTCAGCCACGACCTGCTCGGCTTCACGCAGGGACGCACGCCGAAGTTCGTCCGGCGCTACGCCGATCTCGCCGGCGTCGTGCGCGACGCGTTCACGCGCTACGTGGCGGACGTGAAGGCGCGGCGTTTCCCCGCCGACGAGGAGTCGTATTGAGCCCGGCCTCGGGGCGCCGCACGACCGTGACCGCGAGCCCGGCGTCCGTGCGCGCGCGTGTGGCCGGCTGGAGGCGCGCCGGGCTGCGCGTCGCCTTCGTCCCCACCATGGGCGCGATCCACGAGGGCCATCTGAGCCTGGTGCGGCGCGCTCGCGCCTCGGCCGATCGCGTGGCGGCGAGCATCTTCGTGAACCCGCTCCAGTTCGGTCCCCACGAGGACTTCGCGCGCTATCCGCGGCCGATCCGTGAGGACCGCCGCCGGCTCGCGGCGGCGGGCGTCGACCTGCTCTGGGAGCCGCGCGCAGCGGACGTCTATCCTCCGGGGCACGTCACGCGCGTGCGGGTCGGAGGCCTGGGCGACGTGCTCGAGGGGGCGTCGCGCCCGGGGCACTTCGAAGGCGTGGCCACCGTGGTGCTCGTCCTGCTCGAGGTGGTCGCGCCCGACGTGCTGTGGCTGGGGCAGAAGGACGCGCAGCAGGCGATCGTGATCGAGCGCATGGTGCGTGATCTCCGGCTGCCGGTCCGCGTGCGGCGGGGGCCCACGGTGCGGGAGCGCGACGGGCTGGCCCTCTCGTCCCGCAACGCCTATCTCTCGCCCGCCGAGCGGGCGCAGGCCGTGGCCCTCTCGGGTGGGCTCGCGGCGGCGCGGGCCGCGCTCGATGCCGGCGGGCGCTCGGGCGCGCGGGTGGCGCGCGCGGTGCGCGCGGTGTGGCGCCGCTATCCGCTGGTGCGGGAGGACTACGTGGCGGTGGTCGACGCGATCACGCTCGAGCCGGTGCGCGACGTGCGCGCGGCCCGCCGTCTGCTCGTCGCGGTCGCCGCGCGTGTCGGTCCCGCGCGGCTCATCGACAACTTCGAGTGGAGCCCGCGATGAGCCGCCACCGGCATCCCGAGACCGTCGCGCTCGTGCTGGCCGCCGGCCAGGGCACGCGCATGAAGAGTGACCTGGCCAAGGTGCTCCATCCCATGGCGGGGCAGCCGCTGCTCGCCTGGGTGCTGGAGACGCTCGACGAGCTGGGCGTCGGCCGCGTGCTGGTGGTCGTGGGCCACCAGCGCGAGCGGATCATGGCGCTCTTCGCGGACGCGGGAGCGGAGTGGGTGGTCCAGGCCGAGCAGTGCGGCACCGGGCACGCGGTGTTGATGGCGGGCCCCGTGCTCGAGGACTTCGAGGGCACGCTGCTCGTGGTCTGCGGAGACACGCCGCTCCTGCGGGCGGACACCCTGCACCGGCTGCTCGAGGAGCATGCGGCCCACGGCGCCGCGGTCACGGTGCTCTCGATGCGGCTGCCGGAGCCGTTCGGCTACGGCCGCATCGTGCGCGATCCTCACGGGGCGCTCGCGGCCATCGTCGAGGAGCGCGACGCGACGCCCGAGCAGCGGCGCATCGACGAGGTGAACTCCGGCGTATACGCGTTCGACTATCCGGCGCTCGCGCGCGCGCTCGGCTCGCTCACGATCCGCAACGCGCAGGGCGAGTACTATCTGACGGACACGGTGGCCGTGATGGTCCGCGAGGGGCTCCGGGCTGCGGTCGTCTGCGCGGACGATCACCGCGAGCTGCTCGGGATCAACACGGTGGAACAGCTCGCCGAGGCCGAGCGCGTGCA
>DATKKO010000144.1:0-2246 GCA_035542955.1 Terriglobales bacterium | reverse complement strand
CACGCGCCAGAAGCTGGCGCAGTTCGGCCTCGCCGCGCGCGTCGACGCGCAGCCGAAGCTGCGCCTGTGCGATCCCCTCGGCTACCTGGACTTCCTCAAGCTGATGGCCCACGCGCGCGTCGTGCTGACCGATTCGGGGGGTATCCAGGAGGAGACCACGATCCTCGGCGTGCCGTGCCTCACGCTGCGCGAGAACACCGAGAGGCCGGTGACCGTGGAAGTCGGCACGAACCGCCTGGTGGGCCAGCAGCCCGAGCGGATCCTCGCGGCCTACCGCGAGGTGATGGCGGCGCGCGGCGCGTCCGGCCGCATCCCGCCGCTCTGGGACGGCGGCGCGGCGGGGCGGATCGTCGAGGTGCTGAGAGAGGCGCTGTGAGGGGCCGGCTTTCAGCCGTTTCCTCTCCAGAGCCGGCGTCAGAGGCCCCGCCGGGGGGGGCCAGCGGCGATCTGCTGAAATCTCGCGCGGTTTCTTCGCCACGCGCAGTCCTCCTGCGACCACTTCCCGACCAGCAGGAGGAAGATCTGCATGGCCAGCGAGCCCTTCGTCCACTCCGAGGTCGGGATCTCGCTCCCCGGGGACGACATCGCCGCCCCTGCGGCGGCCGAACTCCCCAAGGCGAGCGTCCGACGATTCTGGAACCGCGCCTCCTGTGGCGAGGTCTATGCGCTGGGCGCGGACTTCGCCGACCAGATGCGCAGGGCGGAGCGCTCGCGTTACACGCTCGAGCCCTACATCGAGGGATTCGCGGACTTCTCATCGGGCAAGGAGCGCGACGTCCTCGAGATCGGCGTGGGAATGGGCTGCGACCACCTGCAGTGGGCTCGGTCGCATCCGCGCCGGCTGTGCGGCATCGACCTCACGCCGCGGGCGATCTCGATCGCGCAGAGCCACCTTGCGCTGCACGGGTTGCACTCCGAGCTCGAGGTCGGCGACGCGGAGGCGTTGCCCTACGAGGACGAGAGCTTCGACCTCGTCTACTCGTTCGGCGTGCTGCATCACTCGCCCGACACCCCGCGCGCGATCGCGGAGGTGCGCCGGGTGCTGCGGCCCGGCGGCACCGCGCGGATCATGATCTACCACCGCATGTCGCTCACCGGGCTAATGCTGTGGCTCCGCTACGCGCTGCTGGCACTGCGCCCCCTGCGCTCGCTCGACGACATCTACGCGCAGCACCTGGAGAGCCCCGGGACCAAGGCGTATTCGGTGCGCGAGGCGCGCGAGCTGTTCCGCGGCTTCTCGGACGTGCGGATCGGCGTGCAGCTCAACCACGGCGACCTGCTCGAGGGCGAGGCCGGCCAGCGCCATCAGGGCGCGCTGCTCACGCTCGCGCGCAAGCTGTGGCCGCGCGGGATCATCCGACGGATGCTTCCCCGCCTCGGGCTCTACCTGATGATCGACGCGACGCGCTAGGCGCGCCGAGTCGGCACCCGCCGAGCCGGGGCCACCGCAGCCCTTCGTCGCGCACGATGGGCAGCCTGGGCCGCTGACGTACTCTCTGCGGGATGACGGCTGAGGCGCGGCATCTCCGGACGATCGCGTGGCGGGGCGCGTGCCGGTCGTGAGCCGATTGCGCACCGCGGCCCTCGCGGTCGGGGCCGCGCTCGCCACCGAGCTCGTGTTCGACGTGGGATTCTCGGTGGCGCGCGGCGGCGCGCTCGCCGTCGGATACTTCGCGCTGTGTGCGGGCCTGATGCTCGCGGGCGGCGCGATCTGCGCCGCGATCGGATCCTGGCTGCCCGGCCCGCCCGCGCGCAACGCGCTGATCCTCTTCGCGCTGGCCCACGCCGTCGCTGGCACACAGCCGCTGCCTCTCCGCCTGCTTGCGTTCTCGGCCATCGTTCTGGCGATCTGGCTCTTCCTCTCCCCCCGACGGCGCTACGCGCCGGGGCCCGCCGCTTCGGGGATCCTGGTGGCGTCCGCGATCTGTGTGGCGATGGTGCTGCGCCCCTATATCGGGCAGGTCCTCGGGCTCTCGGAATCCCCGCTCTGGCAGGGCCCCAGTCTTCCACTGCTGGCGCTGCTCGTGCTGGCTGCCGCCGCGCTCTGGGAGGAAATCCGGACGCTCGCTCCTCGCCTCGTCCCGGGCGCGTGGCTGGCACTCGCCGGGCTCGCGATCGCGCTGCTGGCCGCGGACGTTGCGGTGGATCGCACGCGCACGTATTCCGCGTCTCCGGTCGGAGGCGCGCAGGCCGCAGTGCGGCGGCCTACCGTCATCCTGCTCGTGCTCGACACGGTGCGCGCCGAC
>DATKKO010000143.1:0-3314 GCA_035542955.1 Terriglobales bacterium | reverse complement strand
CGTGGCGAACATCCGCCCGTTGCGGCGCAGGCAATCGCGCAGCTCGCCGAGGAGCGAGGCATACGCCCGCTCGATGGTCGCGCGCGGGACCTCGAGCACGCTCGCGGCCTCCGCCGGGGTGAGTCGCTCGAAGAGCAGCAGCGCGAGCAGCACCCGCTCGCGCGCGGCGCAGCGCGCCAGCGCGCGCGAGACCACGGCGCGCGAATCACGCCGCGGCACGGCGATCGGCCGCGCGGGCGCGGCGGACACGGGCGCGCGGGAGCCCATCAGGCGGCCTTCCGGCGGGAACGGGGCGCCCGGCGGGAAGCCGCGCGCCTCGCCGCGGAAACGTCGGCCCGGTGGAGCGCTTCGCGGACCGCCCGTCGCAGTTGGTCCATGGGGAAGGGCTTCGGGAAACACCGCACGGCTCCGGCGGCCTCGAGAGCGCGCAGCGTCTCGGGGCTGCCATAGGCCGTCACCATGATGAGCGGCTGCCGGTGGGGGCTGCGCGCGAGCCGACGCGCGAAGTCCAGACCGCTCATCCCGGGCAGCCGCAGATCGGAGATCACGAGATCGCTGTGATGGGTCTGCAGCCAGCGCCACGCGTCCTCGGCCGAAGAGAAGGTGTCGATGGTGAAGCCGTCGTCCGACAGGCCTTCGGCCAGGGCCCACGAGGTGCCGGGTTCGTCGTCGACGATGAGGATGTGGGACATGGGCGCGGTTCTCCCGATTCGCTCGGGAGCTCGGTTTGCAGCCTGCGTGCCAGTGGGGAATCGGCCGCATCGGGGTTGCTCGGACCGCCGCAAGGGCTTGCGGCCAGCATGCACAGCCCGGAGCCCACTTCGTTCGCGGGCGCAGGATTAGAGCGGCGATCGGCGGCGCGCGGGTATGCGGGGGACCCGGTGCCCCGAGGACGGCCGCGCGCGATCCGGGCACCCGGCCCGGTCCGTCATGCAGAATGCCTGCCCAACCTCGTTCCGCCCGAGGCCGCTGCGCGACCGCTTCCTGGCCGCCCCGACGGGGATCCGGGGCGGCCGGGCGCGCTCAGGATTCCTGCTCGGGGTCGTCGGGGAGCGCGTACTCCTTGAGCTTCGTGCGCAGCGTCTGGCGCGAGATGCCGAGCCGGCGGGCGGCGAGCGTCTTGTTGCCCTCGCACACGCAGAGTGCGTGCTCGATGGCGAGCTTCTCGACCTCGGCGAGCGGCCGCACCACGCCCGGCGGGAGCACGCCCGCGGCGGGAGCGGCGGCGCGCTCGCCGGCGCGGCTTGCGGCCAGTTCGGGCGGCAGGTGCTCGGGCCGGATCTCGTCGTCGGCCTCGAGGAGCACGACGCGCTCCATCAGGTTCCGCAGCTCGCGCACGTTGCCGGGCCAGGCGTAGTCGAGCAGGATCCGCAGGGTCTCGGGATGGATCCGCGCGGGCGGCCGCCCCAGCTCGCGGCAGAACTGCGCCGCGAAATGAGCGGCCATCACCTCCACGTCCTCGGGGCGCGCGCGCAGCGGCGGCACCTCGATCGGCACGACGTTGAGGCGGAAATACAGGTCCTCGCGGAAGCGTCCCTCGGCGACGGCTTTCTGCAGGTTGCGATGGGTCGCGGCGATCACGCGCACGTCGACGGTGATGTCGCTGCCGCCGCCCACGCGGCGGAACGTGCGCGTCTCGAGCACGTGCAGGAGCTTGGCCTGCAGGCCCGGCGTCATCTCGCCGATCTCGTCGAGGAACAGCGCCCCGCCGTCCGCCAGCTCGAACAGGCCCTTCTTGAACCGTTTGGCGTCCGTGAACGCGCCCTTCTCATGGCCGTACAGCTCGCTCTCGAGGAGCTGCTCGGGGATCGCGCTGCAGTTCAGCTCCACGAACGGCCCCTGCGCGCGCGCGCTGTGCGCGTGCAGGTAGCGGGCGAGCAGGCCCTTGCCCGACCCGGTCTCGCCGTGGATGAGGATGGTCGCGGTGCCGCTCTTGCCTGCGCGCTCGAGGCGCTGCAGGGCCGCGCGCAGTCCGGGACTCTCGCCCAGGATCGGGGGCAGCTTCTCGCGGCGCGCCTCCTCCACCTCGCGGCGCAGGCGCGAGTGCTCGAGCGCGCGCTCGAGCATCAGCTCGAGATGGGGCAGGTTCTCGGGCAGCGATTTGGTCACGAAGTCGAACGCGCCGAGCCGCATGGCTTCGACCGCGTGCTCGATCGTGCCGTGACCCGTGAGCATCACGACGGGCAGCGCGGGCTCCTCGGCGCGGAGCCGCCGGAGCACCTGGAGGCCGTCCTCCGTGCCCAGCCGCAGATCGAGGATCACGGCGTCGACTTCGGCGTCGCGGACGAGGTCGAGCGCGGCGGCGCCGTCCGCCGCCTCGAGCGGACGGTAGCCGAGGTCGCGCGCCCATTCCCCGATGCTGAATCGGAGCGAGGGCTCGTCGTCAACGATGAGCAGCGTGTGCCGGGGCTGCGTCGGCCCCGCCGTGTCGCCTCTCGCCATGTCGCTTCTCCGTGGGAAAGTCGAGGAGCACGGTGGTGCCGCGGCCCTCGCGGCTGGCGATCTCGATCGAGCCGCCGTGCTCCTGCATGATCGTCTGGCAGATGGACAGCCCGAGCCCCGTGCCGCGGGGCTTGGTCGAGAAGAACGGATCGAACAGCTTGCCGAGCAGACGCCGCGGGATGCCGGGACCCGTGTCGGTGACGCGCACCTGCTGGACCGCGATCCAGTCGTCGCCCGCGGCCGCCGCTCGCGGGCGGACTGCGCGCCCCCGATCGCACGCGCGCCGTCCGGGCCCGCGCGGCGCGCGTCGCCGGCGGGTCGCGCGCACCTCGTACCGCAGCGTGCCGCCGGCGGGCATCGCCTGCACGGCGTTGAGCGTGACGTTGAGCAGCACCTGGACCACGAGATCGGAATCGACCCAGGAGGGGCCCAGTCCGCGCCCGACCACGATCTCGGGCCGGATGCCCGCGCTCGTGAACGAATCGGCGGAGATCTCGACCACGCGGCGTACGCAGTCCTCGAGCCGTCCGGCGCGCAGCTCGGGCGTGCGCGGGCGCGCGTACTGGAGCAGGTTCGTCACCAGCCGGTCGAGGCGCGCGACCTCGTCCAGGATCACGCGCACGAACCGCGCGCGTTCGTCGCGCGGCTCGAACCGCCGCAGCAGCACCTGCGCGCTCGTGCCGATCCCGGCCAGCGGATTCCGGATCTCGTGCGCCACTCCGGCCGAGAGCTGTCCCAGGGTGGCGAGGCGCTCGTGACGGCGCAGCTCCTGCTGCATGCGCCGCGGCTGCGTGAGATCGCGCAGCACGAGCAGCACGCGTTTCGACCCGCCGAGACGGAAGCTCTGGAGCCGAACCGGCACCTCGCCTCCT
>DATKKO010000142.1:0-5764 GCA_035542955.1 Terriglobales bacterium | reverse complement strand
CCACAGCGCGCCGCGCGAGCGCAGCTCGTCGGCGACGAGGAAGTAGACGTCCCCGGGACGCGGCACGCGCCGCGACACGAGCGTGTCGAACACGTCGAGGCTCAGCACGTCGAACTCGCCGGAGTCCACGAGCTCGCGCAGCCGGGTCACGCGCGCATCGAGGCACGGCGCGCACGCGGCTCCGGCCTCGACCTCGAGCAGC
Organism: Terriglobales bacterium; assembly: GCA_035542955.1. Taxonomy (GTDB): domain Bacteria; phylum Eisenbacteria; class RBG-16-71-46; order RBG-16-71-46; family RBG-16-71-46; genus JANXPZ01. Next base: position 5,562 of record DATKKO010000142.1, on the reverse strand, counting down.
CGGTCTTCCCGGGGCATCACGGACATGGACGCGAGGCCCTCCCTGGTCCGCATCGCGCGGGCGATGGGCCCACGAACTCAGCAAGTCACGGGCCACCGGGTCGGCCCGCGTTCGCGCGGGACGAACGGGCTCGTCCCGCCGTGGCAGCCCGATGGGGCGCGCCGCGCCCCGGCAGGTCGGGCGGCCGCCGCGCCTGTCGCCCGCGGCCGTTGACGATCCGGACATCCCTGCCTAGATTCGAGCGTTAGCTTCAGGAACCCACGTGCTCGATCCGCGAGGAGCTGCCATGAGACCCGCATTGTTTCGGAACGGAAGGCCCGCGCTCCCCGCCCGCCCCGGGCGGGAGAGGCGCGGCGTGAATCCGGCGCGAGCGGCAGCCGGGGCGCTCGCTCTTCTGGCGCTTCTTTCCGCTCTTCCGGCAGCCGCCGCCGGACGAGCCGCTCCGGCGGCGGGCCGGGCCACGCCACCGGACACGGGGATCTTCGCCCCGGTCGCGCTGCGCTACCGCGCGGATCTCGCGGCGCTCGCCGCGATGCCGCAGGGCGCCGTCACGCCGGCCCGCATCGAGCTGCTGGTCAGGCTCGGGCGCGTGGACGAGGCGCACACGCTGCTGCCGCGCCTCGCGGGCGACGCGCGCGCGGTCGGGATCGCGAAGGCCCGCGTGCTGCTCCTGCGGCAGGACTTCCGGGCGGCCGCGCCTCGGTTCGCGCGCCTCGCCGCGATCCCGCGTCCACGCGACGAGGAGCGCGAGCTGTTCCTGAGCTGGCTCTTCGCCCACGACGACGACGCGCGCGTCGACACGCTCACGCGGGACGCGCTCGGCTCGGCCTCAGGCCGGATCGCCGACCTGCTCGCCGCCGGCCGGCTCGCGTGCAGCCTGATGTCGTACGACCGCGCGGATTCGTGTTACGCGCTTGCGCTCGAGCGGATCGGACGAGGCGAAGCCCCCCTTGCCCGGGCCGAGTGCGACACGGCGCTGATCGGTCTCGCCCAGGTGAAGATCGGGCGCCGCGACTGGGACGGCGCGCTCGCGACCTCGCTCGAGGCGGTGCAGGCGGGCGGCGGCGCGGACGCGATGATCGTGCTCGCCATGTCGCTGCTGCGCGTGGGCCGCGTGGACGAGGCGATCACCGCGGCCGAGTGGGCCACGCTGCTCAATCCCTACAGCGAGATGGCGCACTACATGCGCGGGAACGGCTATACCGTGCGGAAGAACTACACCCAGCTCGAGGCCGCCTGCCCGCGCGCGTTCGCGGACGGCGCGGGCAGGCGCGCGCTCGGGCGCGGCGACTCCCTGCTCGCGCGCGGCGATCGCGGCGGAGCGCGCGTCCGGTACGAGGCGGTGCGCCGCGCGCACCCCGGCTGGGTCGATCCCCTCGCCCGCCTCGCCTCGCTCGACTTCGAGGAGGGCCGCTTCGATGGCGCGCGCGACCTCTCCTTCGCCGCGCTCGCGATCTGCCCCGAGTACGGCCGCGCGCACGCGATCCTCGCGAAGGCGCTCCAGTTCGAGCGCTTCGCCGTGGACGTGCACCGCGCCGCCTACGAGGCCCGCTTCGCCGCCGCGCCCATGCCCGACCTGCCGGGCATCGAGCGCTTCGTGCTGAACTGGGCCTCGCTCCCGCCGCGCGACCAGAAGCGCGTGGCGCTCTCCATCGCGCCCTGGAAGCAGTTCGTGCCCGTGCTGCTCGCCGGAGGCGCCGACTTCTACATCAAGCCGCTCTGGATGCGGCTCTCCGAAGTGCCGGGACAGGAGACGCTCAAGGACCAGCGCATCGACTACGACTCGCGCCTGTGGGACGACGTGCGCGGCTGCGGCGGCTATCACACCGTGACCGGCATCGAGGACGTCGAGGCCACGATCTTCGACCACTACAACACCGTGCTGCACGAGCTGACCCACCAGGTGCACGCGGTGCTCACCGCGGACCAGTCGCGCGAGATCCGCGAGCTGTACCAGGCGGCCAAGGCGCGCGACGAGGTCACGCACGACGCCTTCATCTCGCGCTACTCGGGCGTCGCGGTCGAGGAGTACCTCGCCGAGGGCGCGAACGCGTACATCTCCGTGGATCGGGACGCGTACGACTCGCGCCCGGAGATCCGCAGCCGGCTCGAGCGCAGGGATCCCGCGCTCGAGGCCCGCGTCGTGCGCCGGATGGCGCAGTCCGACGTGAGCGCGAGCTACCCGGTGGCGTTCGTGAACGCCGGCGACGACCGCGTGAGCCGCGGCCTCGTCGACGAGGCGCTCGGATCCTACGCGCAGGCGCTCGCTCGAAACCCGGCGCAGGAGGAAGCGCTGATCTCCCGCGCGCGGGCGCTCGCGCTCGGCAACCGGAGGTCGGAGATGCTGGGCGCGGCCGATTCGGGCGCGGCGCTCCTGCCCGCGAGCGGCGTGATGCTGGCCGCGGCCGCGATCGCCGACTGGCACGGGGGGCGCGGGCTCGATCAGGCGCGCGCCCGGCTCGAGAACGGGCGGCCGAAGGTGCGCGCCGCGGAGCGCTGGCAGGTGGACCTCGAGCGCTCGCGTCTCGCCTGGGCCGCGGGCGACACGACCATCGCGCGCGTGGCCGCCGACTCGGTGCTCGCGGTCCAGTCCGACAACCCCGAGGGGCTGTGGTCGCGCGCCTGCGCCCTCGCGCTGGCCGGGCGCAACGACGAGGCGTTCGCGGTCTACGATCAGGCGGTGCGCATGCGGACCGGCATCGCGGGGCTGCGTTGCGACTACGCGCGCGACCTGATGCGCGCGGGCCGCGACGATCGGGCGCGGGCGCAGCTCGACGAGGCCGCGCTGCTCGATCCGGAGAACACGACCGCCGAGGCGCTGCGCGGCTGGCTCGCGCTGCACGCGGGCGATCCCGCCGCCGCGCGCCGGCACGCGCGACAGGCGCTGGCGTGGAATCCGGAGTGCGACCTCGCGCGCATCGGGCTCGGCGCCGTGGAGCGCAGGAGCGGGAACGCCGCGGCGGCCGATTCGGCGTGGGCGCCGGTGCGGGCGCGCCTCGCCGCGAACGAGCCGCCGGGCTACGTCTACCGCGCGAAGCTCGCGACCTGGGAGGCGATCCACGAGCTTCCGGCGGTCGAGCGCGCGATGCTGGCGGAAGCCGAGCGGCCGTAGCACGCCCCGGCTCGGGAGCTTCTCGCGGCGGGCGCGACGCGCGACGGGTTCGATCCGCGCGGGGACCCCCGGGGCGCGCGGCTACCGCACCACCACGATGCGCCGACTGCGCGCCGCGCCCCCGGCCGTGAGCCTCGCTTCGTAGACGCCGGGCGCGACGGGACGGCCGCCGCGGTCGCGGCCGTCCCAGACCAGCGCCTGCGGTCCCGCCCCGAGCGGACCCGTCTCGAGCGCGCGCACCAGCGCCCCGCGCGGATCGAAGATCTCGAGCCGCGCCTCGCCGCGGGCACCCGCGCGCGGAGCGCGTGGGTCGGGCAGCACGAACGCGAAGCTCGTCGCTCCGCGCGAGGGATTGGGACGCGGCGGCAGGAACTCGAGCTCCGCGCCGGCCACGGGCCCGACCGCGAGCGTCGCGGTCGTGCGCAGGATCCACTCGTCCGGATCGATCGCGACCGAGAGCGGCGCCTGGTCCACGTGGAAGACGAAGCTCTGCGCCGCGAGCGAGTCCATCGCCACGAAGGTCTGCGCGCCTCCCGCGGTCTGGATGCGCACGTCGACCGGCATCCAGAAGAGCTGCCAGCCCTGCATCTGGGTCAGCTCCACGGTCACGTCCCAGCCCACGCCGGCCGCGGCGCTCGCCCAGCGGTATCCGTACTGCGGGTAGTACTCGCCGTAGATCCACTCCTGGAAGAACGCGCCGAGGTCGCGGCCCGTGACCGCCTCGCAGGCGGCACGGAGGTCCTCGGTGGTCGCCGTGCCGTAGGCGTGCGCGGCGCCATAGGCGCGCAGCGACTGGAAGAAGAGCGTGTCGCCGAGAACGTGCCGCAGCATGTGGAGCACCCAGGCGCCCTTGTCGTAGCTCAGGTACCCGTTGAAGATGCGCGCCGGGTCGTCGTCGTTCGGCACGTAGATCGTGCCCGCACCGAAATACTCGATGCCCGCCATGAACGAGTGGTACGCGAGCAGGCCCGACTGCGCCTCGTACCACAGCGCCGGCCCATAGGAGGCGAAGCCCTCGTTCAGCCAGATGTGGTGGAAGTCCCGGCAGGTGACCGCGTCGCCCCACCACATGTGGGCCAGCTCGTGGGCCACGGTGTACTCGGAGGCCGGGTTCCCGAGGCTGGTGATGGTCTGGTTCTCCATGCCGCCGCCCCAGGTGAACTCCGCCTCGCCGTACTTCTCGTCCAGGAACGGATACGGCCCGAAGCGCGCGGCGTAGGCCGCGATCATTCCTTTCACCTCGGCGTTCACCGTCCGCGAGAGCGCGGTGTCCTCGGCGAACTCGTAGAAGACGATCTCCATCGAGTCGGCGGGCGCGGGCCGGTACCAGTCGGAGAACACGGCGTAGCCGTACGAGGCGATCGAGACGAGGTAGGTGGCGATGGGGTGGCGCTCGACCCAGCGCGTGACCGCGACGCTGCCGTCGTCGGACGCCTCGACGCGCCGGCCGTTGCTCACGGTCTTCATCCCGCTCGCCACGGTCACGCGCACGCTCACCGAGTCGGCCTTGTCCTCGGGATGGTCCTTGCACGGCCACCAGGCCCGCGCGCCGTAGGGCTCGCTCAGCGTCCACACGAGCGGCTTCCCGTTCCGCGTCTGCATCGCGAACACGGTGCCGAACGCGCCCGAGGGCGGGGTGCCGTGGTACCAGACCGTCAGGTCGATCGGCTCGTTCAGGAGGTAGGGCCGCCCGAACGAGATCGTGAGCAGGTCGGTGAGGTGGGTGAAGGTGCAGGGCGCGTCCGCGACCTTCACGCTGTCGACGGTCATGGCGTCGTCCAGGTCGAGCTCCATCGAGAACAGCGGGCTCAGTACGACGCGGGCCCGGACGCGCGCGCTGGCCCACAGCACATGCGCCGCGACGTTCGGCTGGAGGTCGAGGTCGTAGGCGGTGACGTCGAACGCCTGCTGGTTCGCGGTCGGCGGCGAGGCGAAGGGCATCGCGCCGAGCGCCGCGTGGATCTTGGCCTCGGCGAGCTCGTGCGTAAGGACGGCCCGCTCCGGCTGCGACGCGCCCGCGGTGCCGGCCGCGAGCGCGAGCCCGAGAAGCGCGCCGCAGAGGATCCGGGAGGAGCGCGTCATACGCATGACCCGATTCTAGCCGAGTCCGACAGTCACGGGTATCCGGGGTTCAGTGTCCGCGGGGCGCTCGAAGGCCCTTTCGCGACTCGCCGATGACATGCTCAGGCGTGCAGCTCGACGACGTCGCGATCCGCGAGCACGTGATCCCGGTCCACCTGCTGGCCTTCGAAGCGCGCGTGGCCCCAGATGCGGGCGAAGCGCAGGTGCTCCGCGATGTCCTTGTGCACGGCGCGCGCGAGATCGTGGACCGTCGCCCCCTGCGGCAGCACGAAGGGGCGCTCGCGGTCGGGCTTCTTCCCCGGCTCCTTGGCGTAGATGCGGATGCGCCCGAGCTCCGCGAAGAGCGTCGCGCGCAGCTCCTCGAGCCC
>DATKKO010000141.1:0-6977 GCA_035542955.1 Terriglobales bacterium | reverse complement strand
GCCGCCTCCATTGCCCTGCCGTTGCTGGGCGACGGCCGGGTGTTCGGAGCGCTCACGATCTACTCGCGGCAGCCGGATCCGTTCTCCGAGGACGAGGTGGTCCTGCTCAGCGAGCTGGCGGGGGACGTCGCCTTCGGCATCCGCTCACTGCGCGTGCGCGCGGCGCATCGGGAGGCGGAGGAGGCGCTGGCGAGCAGCGAGGCGCGGTATCGCTCGCTGTTCAGCACGATGACGGAGGGCTTCGCGGTCCACGAGATCCTCACCGACGAAGCCGGTGAGCCCCGCGACTACCGCTTCCTCGAGGTGAACCCCGCCTTCGAGCAGCTCACCGGCCTGAGCCGCGACGACGTTCTCGGCCGGCGGATGAGCGAGGTGCTGCCGGGCGAGGATCCGCTCTGGGTGAAGGTCTACGGGCGGGTCGCCCTCACCGGCGAGCCGGCGCACCTGCTGCACTACGCGCCCGTGCTGCGCAGGCACTACGAGGTCTTCGCCTACCGCACGGCACCCCGGCAATTCGCCGCGCTGTTCATGGACGCGACCGAGCGGGTCGAGACGGAGCGGCTTGCCTCGGCCATCAACGCCGTGAACGACATCATCCACGCGACCCTGGATGCCGACGAGATCCTGCGCAGCGCCCTGACCAGCGCGGCCGCGGCCCTCGGCTGCGACACGGCGGCGGTCTCGCTGTATGCGGATGGCGCATGGGCCATCCGCCACGTGCACGGCATGCCGCCGGAGGTCGTCGGCGCGCGCATGAGCGAGGACGAGGAGCGCCACGCCATGCTCGCGCTCAAGGCCGCGGCGCCGGTGGCGATCGACGACGCCTTCGCCGATCCGCGCGTGAACACGGAGCTCATGCGCGCGCGAGGCGTCCGCTCCCTGCTCGTGGTGCCCATCGTCTCGCGGCACGAGGGGTTCGGCGTGATCTTCTTCAACTACCAGGCCTCCCCGTTCGCGTTCCTCGATCGTCACGTCGATTTCGCGAAGAAGCTCGCGGCCTCGCTCTCCATGGCGCTCGAGAACTCGCGGCTCTACGCGGACGTGCGCTACGAGCTGGAGGAGAGGAAGCACGCGGAGGCCGCGCTGCGCGAGACGCACGCGCGGGCGGCCTGGCTCGCGCGCCTGCCCGAGGAGAATCCGAGGCCGGTGGCGCGCATTTCGGCCGACGGGCGCGTGCTCTACGGCAACCCGGAGAGCGCGCGGCCGGACGGCTGGGCGCTCCGCGTGGGTGAGCCGGTGCCCGCGACGATGCTCGACCTGATCACGAAGGCGCTGGAGAGCGGCGAGGTCCAGCAGCAGGACCTCGAGCTGGTGGATCGCGTCTATTCGATCCAGGCGGCGCCGATCCCGGCCGAGGCTTACGCGAACCTGTACGGTCTCGATATCACCGATCGCCGGCTTGCCGAGGAGGCGCTCGCGCAGAGCGAGCGGCGGTTCCGGCTCCTGTTCGAGGGCATCCAGGAGGCCTTCCTGCTGCAGGAGATCATCACCGACTCCGCGGGCGAGCCGGTGGATCTGCGTTACCTCGAGGCCAATCCGGCCGCGGAGCTGCAGCTCGGGCGGCCGCGCTCCGAACTGGTCGGGCGCATGCGCAGCGAGGTCCAGGGTCCGCTCGATGCCGAAGCCGTGCGGGTCATGCGGCAGGCAGCGACGGAGAAGCGGCCTGCGCACTTCGAACGCCACGATCCCGAGCGCGGCCGGTGGTACGAGGTCCTGCTTTACTCCCCGCGACCCGGACAGGTCGCCACCCTCAACCTCGACATCACCGAACGCAAGCTCGGCGAGCAGGTGCTCAAGGCCCGAGGCGCGGTGACCCAGGTGCTCGCCGAAGGGGCGGACCCCGAGTCCGCAGGCCCCGCGCTGCTCGAGCATCTGGCCGGCCTGTTCGACGCCGCAGGGGGCGAGCTGTGGGTCGTGAGCCCCGCGGACGCGCGACTTCGGCGGGTCAGCGCCTGGCAGAGAGAGGGCGGGGGGCTCGAGGTCCTGATCGAGGCAGGGGAGAACTTGGCCTTCGCTCCAGGCGAGGGAGTGCCGGGGCGAGTGTGGGCGGAGGGGCGGAGCCTGTGGTTCGACGGCGCTTCGGAGTTCCCTGCGGCGCCGCGCACGCCTGCGTTTCGTCGGCTCGATCCCGGCGGAGTGCTGGGCGTTCCGATCCGGGTCGGCGCACACACGTTCGGCGCCCTCCTGTTCGTCACCCGACGCGCGCCCCACGATCAGCTCATCGCCGCCGGCGAGATCCTGGGCAGCCAGGTGGGCGAATTCCTGCGCCGCAAGCACGCCGAGTCGGAGATCCTGCGGAACAGCGCGGTCCTGGCAGGGATGAACCGAATCTTCCAGGCCACACTCGCGGCCGAGAGCGAGGCCGAGCTGGCCGCCGTGTGCCTGTCCGCTGCCGAGGAGGTGACCGGGGCCAGGTTCGGCTTCGTGGGCGAGATCAACGAGGAGACCGGTCGTCTGGACGACATCGCGATCAGCGATCCGGGATGGGACGTCTGCGGGATGGGGATCGCCCGGGGCGAGCGTGCGGCCCCCGCGGGCTTCGAGATCCACGGGATCTACGGCCGCGTCCTGATCGACGGCCGCAGCCTGCTCACCAACGACCCCGCTTCACATCCCGATCGTGTCGGGTTCCCGGAAGGGCATCCGGGCCTCGAGTCGTTCCTCGGCGCCCCGCTCGTCCGTGACGGCAAGACCATCGGGATGATCGCCGTCGGGAACCGGCCCGGAGGATTCCGAGAGGAGGACCGCGCCAGCCTCGAGGCGCTGGCCCGCGCCACGACCGAGGCCTTCATGCGTCGGCGCGCGGAACTGGCGCTCGCGCGAAGCACCGAGCGCTTCAGGCTGCTCTCGGACGTGGCCGCAAGCCTCCTCTCCGCGCCCGACCCGCAGCCGATCGTGAACGATCTTTGCGTCCGCGTGATGGCGCATCTCGACTGCCAGGTTTTCTTCAACTTCGTCGGGGATCCGAGCGGACGTCTCCGATTGAACGCGTACGCCGGCATCCCTGAGGAGGAAGCCCGCCGGATCGGGTGGCTCGACTACGGCGTCGCGGTCTGCGGCTGCGTGGCGGAGCAGGGGGTGCGGATCGTCGTCGAGGACGTGCAGCACAGCAGCGACCAGCGCGCCGATCTCGCGCGCTCGTTCGGCGTGCAGGCCTACGCCTGCTATCCGCTGCTCGCGGGCGACCGCGTGATCGGCACGTTGTCGTTCGGCACGAAGAAGCGGACGCGCTTCGCGCCGGACGAGCTGGCGCTGATGAAGACCGTGGCGGACCAGGTGGCGGTCGCGATGGAGCGCATTCAGATCCAGCGGGAGATCGCCCAGCTCAACCTCGACCTGCAGCGGCGCGTAAGCGAGCTGCAGACCTTCTTCGACACCGCGCCCATCGGCCTCGCGATCGCGCTCGATCCCGAAGGCCGGCACATCCGGGCCAACCGGGCCAACGAGGAGATGTACGGGCTTCCGGCCGGAGCCGAGCTGTCGATGGCGGCCGACACGCCGCCGCCGTTCCGGGTCTTCGCCGATGGCCGGGAGTTGGACCTCCTCGAGCTGCCGATGCAGCGCGCGGTGCGCGGCGAGACGGTGGCCGGGCAGCAGTTCGAGGTGGAGCGGGCGGACGGGAGCCGGATCGCGGTGTACGCGAGCAGCCGCCCGCTGTTCGACGAGAACGGCCGTCCGCGCGGGGCGGTCGGTGGGTTCCTCGACATCACCGCGCTGCGCCGGGCCGAGGAGTCCCTACGCGAGAGCGAGGAGCGCTTCCGGGCCGTCGCCTCCAGCACGCCCGACCACGTGCTGGTGCAGGATCGCGACCTGCGCTACACGCTGGTCGTGAACCCGCAGCTCGGGCTGATCCAGGAGGACATGATCGGCAAGACCGATCAGGACATCCTGTCCGAGGAGGACGCGGAGGCGCTGACCCGGATCAAGCGCCAGGTGCTCGAGACGGGCCAGCCGATCCCCGTGGAGACCGCGGTCGCCTCGAAGCGCGGCCAGCGGGACTTCTTCGAGGGTGTCTACATCCCGCGCCGCGACGACCACGGCCAGGTCGTCGGCCTGATCGGCTACTTCCGCAACGTGACCGAGCGCAAGCACGCCGAGCAGGCGCTTCGCGAGAGCGAGGAGCGCTACCGCGCGCTGGTCGAGATGTCGCCGGAGGCGGTGCTCGTGCACCAGGGCGGCCGGATCGTCTACGCGAACCCGGTCTGCCTCGCGCTCTATGGCGGCGCGGTCCCCGAGGATCTGATCGGCACGCCGATCCTCGACCGGGTCCATCCGGACGACCGCGCGATGGTCGACGGCCGCATTCGCATCGTCTACGAGGGCGGCACCGCGCCGCGGCGCGAGGTGCGCATGCTGCGCCTCGACGGGCGCGAGGTGCTGAGCGAGAGCACGGCGGTGCGGATCGAGTACGGCGGCCAGCCTGCGGTGCAGGCCATCATCCGCGACATCACCGAGCGGCGGAAGCTCGAGGAGCGGCTCGCCCAGGCGCAGAAGATGGAGGCCATCGGCCTGCTGGCCGGCGGCGTCGCCCACGACTTCAACAACCTGCTCGTGGGCGTGATTGGCAACGCCAGCCTGGCGCAGGACATGGTCGCGCCCGGGAGCAAGGTGGCGCCGTTCCTCGACCGCATCGTGCGTACGGGCGAGCAGGCGGCCCACCTCACCCGCCAGCTCCTCGCGTACGCGGGCAAGGGCCAGATCGTGGTCGAGGCGCTGGATCTCTCGCAGGTCGCGCACAACGGCGCTGATCTCGTGCGGGCGAGCATCCCGAGCAAGGTCGCGCTGCACCTCGATCTCGCCCCCGGCCCGCCGCCGGTGAGCGCGGACCGCGGCCAGCTGCATCAGGTCTTCATGAATCTGGTGATCAACGCCGCCGAGGCGATCGGCTCCGGGGCGGGGAGGATCTCGGTGCGGACGGGCGTCCGCGACGTGGACGCGCCCGGCCTGCGCACGTCGAGCGGACCGGAGCTGCCTCCCGGGCGCCACGTGTTCCTCGAGGTGACCGACGACGGCTGCGGCATGGACGAGGACACGCTGGCCCGGATCTTCGACCCCTTCTTCACCACGAAGTTTCTCGGGCGCGGACTCGGGCTGGCCGCCGTCGCCGGCATCGTGCGCACGCATGGCGGCGGCATCCAGGTGGAGAGCATGCCGGGCCAGGGGAGCCGCTTCACCGTGTTGTTGCCCGCGCTGGAGGAGGCGGTGCCCGAGGAGCAGGCGGCGGCGGCGGCCGGCGGGCGCGACCTGAGCGGCGAGGGCCGCATTCTGCTCGTCGACGACGAGGAGATCGTGCTCGAGCTGGCACAGGCGGCCTTGCAGCGCCACGGCTACGACGTGCTGATCGCCGCGAGCGGCCCGGCCGCCCTGCGCGTCTTCGAGCGCGAGGCCGCGCACGTCGACTTGGTGATCCTCGACCTCAGCATGCCGGGCATGGGAGGCGATGAGGTGCTGCCCGAGCTGAAGCGCATCCGGCCCGACGCGCGGGTCGTGATCTCGAGCGGCTACTCGCAGGACGACGCGATGAAGTACTTCCGCGGCCTGCCCGCGGCGGGTTTCATCCAGAAGCCGTACACGGCGGCGCAACTCGCGGCCGCGGTGAAACGGGCGCTCGGGGGCTGAGTCGGGCGCGCGCGAGACGAAACGGACGCGACGCGTCCGCCCGTCCGCGGATCGGACCGGATCGCGATTCCGTCAGCGCGCGGCTTCGCGCGTCGTCAGGTGCCCGCGCCGGCCGGACCCTGCGCCCCGGAGTCCCGTGGCTCGCTGCTCGCGAGCACGCGCCGGTAGACGGACTCGAGGCGGCCCACCACCGCCTCGCGACCGAAGCGCTCGATCGTGCGCCGCCGGATCCCGGCGGCGTCGTAGGCGCGGGCGTTCTCGAACATGAAGCGAAGCGCGCCCGCGATCCCCTCGATGTCGCCCACGCCCACGAGCACGCCCGTCTCCGGCGCGACGATGTGCTCGGGGCCGCCGCACGCGGTGGCGATCACGGGGCGCCCGCACGCGCCGGCCTCGACGAACACGATGCCGAACGACTCGTGGCGGCTCGTGAGCACGAAGCAGTCGCAGCGCGCGAACTCGTCGCGCGCCTGCGCGCGCGGGATCTGCCCGAGCCAGGCGAGATTCGCGTCGAGCCGCAGCTCGTGGGCTTCGCGCCGGTGCTGCGCGAGCAGCGGCCCGCCGCCCCCGATCCGGAAGCGCGCGCGCGGCCGGTCGCGCTCGGGCAGGTCGCCGAGGAACCGGGCGGCGCCCTTGAGCAGATCGCTGACGCCCTTCACGGGATCCATCACGCACAGGGTGAAGAAGGTGAGGTGCTCGGGGTCGGGCGGCGGATCGGAGCGGTAGAGCCGCTCGTCGATCAGGTTGGGGACGACCTCCGGCTCGAGGATGCCGAAGCGCGCGATGGTGCGCGCGAGCATCGGGCTCACCGCGATGCGCGCGGCCGCGCGCTCGAGGGGCTCCCGCAGGGTGGGCTTCAGGACGCCGTCGCTGCGCGCGTACACGGAGAGGGGGAACGGGCCCATGTGCTCGGTCAGCACGTACGGGATCCCGGTCTCCTCGCTCAAGCGGAGCGCGAGCCAGCCCGCGGGATAGGACACGTGCGCGTGCATGAGGTCGATGCGCCCGAAGCGGCGCGTCGCCCGCTCGAGATTGGTCCGGTTGGCGCGCAGCAGGGCGGCCTTGTTGCCGCCGAAGACGCGCTCGGGCCACCACAGCGCGGGCGTGAGGAACTCGACGAGGTTGCGCGCGAGGTCGCGCTCGCCGGCCCGCAGCGCGAGGGCGTCGCCGAGGCAGCGCGGCGAGTGCAGCAGGTGCGCGGTGGAGAGGAAGGCCTCGCCCTGTCCCCAGAGGCTGAGCGCCACGTTCCAATCGGGGCGCGACTCGGCGATGGCGCGCGCCTGCTCGAGCAGGAACACGCCCTCCCACGGATAGCAGCGGTGGGGATACCAGGACGGGATGACGAGGAGGTTCATCGG
>DATKKO010000140.1:0-8736 GCA_035542955.1 Terriglobales bacterium | reverse complement strand
ACCCCGGCCGCGTGCGAGCGCAGCAGATTCACTTGCAGCGCACGGAGTTGGTCGCCGGGGATCGCGCGATCCTTGAGCTCGCCGAATCCGGTGGTGACGCCGTATACCACGTCGCCGCGCGCGACCGCCGACTCGATCACGGCCCGGCTCGCGCGCAGGCGGTCGAACGCCGCGGGCGCGAGCGTGACGACGGCCTCCGGATCGGGCGCGGCAGTGGAGCCGGCCACGGGAGCGCGCGCCACACGCGCCACGTCACGGAGCGTCAGGCGCGAGCCGCCGAGCAGGATCATGCCTCGGGCTCCGCGCGCGCGGTGATCCCCGGCCGGCCGAGGAACCGCGCCGCCGCGCAGGCGAGCGCCCGCGCGTCGCGCATCCGCTCGGGCGCGACGGGCAGGGAGGCGAGGAACGGCGCCCGGTACGAGGCCGTGGCCAGCCGCGGATCGCACACCACGAGCACACCGCGATCGTCGGAACGGCGGATCAGGCGTCCCACCCCCTGTCGGAAGCGCAGCACCGCCTCGGGCACCGCGTCGTGCTGGAACGGCTCGAGTCCCTGTTCGCGCAGGCGCTCCCCACGCGCCTCGACCAGCGGGTCGTCGGGCACGGAGAACGGGAGCTTCGCCACCACCAGGATCTCGAGGGCCTCACCCGGGAAGTCCACACCTTCCCACAGGCTCTGGACTCCGAGCAAGACGGCGCCGCGCTCGACGCGGAAGCGCTCGGCCAGCAGGCTCGCGGGCCCGTCCCACTCCTGCGCCAGCAGCGCGCCGCCTCCCTCGAGCGTCTCGAGCAACCGCTCCCGCGCGCGGCGGAGGCGCTCGTGCGCCGTGAAGAGCACGAGCTGGTTGCGACCCGTGACCCGGGCGAGCTCGCGCACGACCTCGCTCACGGACGACGTCTCGTCCGCGCCGCCTTCGAAGACGAAGGCCTTCATCTGGCGCTCGAGCGGGAACGGCGAGGGGTACGAGGCGACCTCGTACGGCAGGCCCCACGATTCGCCGAGCCCGAGCCGCTCGGCGAGGAAGCTGAAATCGCCGCCTGACGACAGAGTCGCCGAGGTGAGGGCGGCCGAGCGCGCGCGACCGATCACCAGCCGCCGCGCGTGCTCGCCCACGCTGATCGGCGAGCCGTGCAGCTCCACGCCGCGGCCGCCCGCGCTCCGCCAGTAGACCCAGTCGCGATTCATGGCCTCCGCGACGTGCTCGAGGTCCGCCCCGAGTTGGCCGAAGCGCGCGGCCACCTGCTCCATCTCGGCCACCAGTTCCTCCATCACGTCACTCCGCCCCTGGGAGTCGAGCCCTTCAGCCAGGACGTGAAGCGAGCGCGCGAAGCGACTGCAATGCGAGAGGATGGACTCGAGTGGCTCCACATCCCGGCCGAGCAGCTCGGCGGCCGAGCGGTACCGCTCGCGCGCGCCGTACAGCTCGTGCCGGGCGCACTTCGGCTCGATCGCGGCGAAGAACCGCTCGACATCGGCCCGCGCCTCGCCGACGCGACCCGCGAGGGCCTCCAGCTCATCGCGCACCGACATCCCCTCGCGCGAGCCCGAGGCGAAGAGCGGCGTGGTGTAGGCGCGGAGGCGCGCGAGCAGGCCTCCGCCCGCATCCGCCGCCGCGGCGCCCCGGCCTCTGCGGCGGCGCCCGGTGCCGAGCATCCGCAGCACGTCCTCGCAGCGGTTGCGCGACACGGCGACCTCGAGCTGGCCGAGCAGCACGCCCTCGAGCCGGTGCGCCTCGTCCACGATCAGCACGTCGAAGTCGGGCAGCAGGCCGTCGACCTCTCCCGAGAGCGCAAGCAGCGCATGGTTCACGATCACGACCCGGGACTGCGCGGCCGCGCGCCGCGCGCGCACCCACCCGCACTCGCGCCCGCGGCGGCAGGTCGCCATCGTGCAGGCGTGCGGGTCGGCTCCGAGCCGGCCGCGCAGCCGGCGCATGGCCTCGGGATCCGAGGCCGGGAAGCGGTCGAGGTCGCCGTGCTCGTCGCCCGCGGCCCAGCGCCGCAGCTCCTCGAGCGTCTCCTCCTCCTCGGGGCCGCGGCCGCTCGCCAGCTCGAGCGCGCGCGGGCAGAGATAGTTCTGCTTGCCCTTGAGCCGCGCGCACGGCAGCGCGAAGCCCAGGGTCTCGAGCAGCACGGGCAGGTCGCGCTCGTAGAGCTGATCCTGGAGCGATCGCGTGCAGGTCGCGATCACGACGCGCTCCTCGCCGTCGCGTGCGTGCAGCACCGCGGGCAGCAGATACGCGAGCGACTTGCCGACGCCGGTCGGCGCTTCCGCGAGCAGCACGCCGCCCTGCGCGATCGAGCGCGCGATGTCGACGGCGAGCCGCCTCTGCGCGGCCCGCTCCTCGTAGCGGGGCCAGCGCCGTGCGAGCTCGCCGTCCAGGGCCAGCATGGATTCCACCTTGCGGACGAGCGACACGTCCCCTCCCTCGGGGCGCATTATGGACGAAGAGCGGACGCGATGCTCAAGGGGCTCGGCGCGAATGAGCGCTCGCCGGGGAACGTCCTCCGCTCCGCGTGAGTTGGCCTGCCGCGACACCGGGGGAGCTAGAACGTGCTCACCAGCCGCAGGTGGATCTTGCCTTCGAGCGGAGGGCGGCCGGGCTCGAGGCCGTAGTCCACGCCCACGAGGCCGCCCGCCGCCTCGAGCCTCAGGCCGAAGCCCACGCCCTCGCGATTCGCCACCGCCAGCGGCGCGCCGCCGTCGGGCTGCGCGACGCGCGTCGCCATGGTCGCGTGGTCCCAGAAGAGGAACGCGCGCTGCCCGCGCGGGCCGAGGAACCAGCGCCACTCGAGACGCGAGAGCACGTACCGGTCCACGCGGAACGCCTCCTCGTCGTAGCCGCGCAGGGTCGCCGCCCCGCCCAGCGGATAGCGCTCGAAGATCGCGAGCGCGCCCGCCGAGCTCAGGCGCCCCGCGGCGTCGATCTCCCAGCTCAGCCCTGCAGCCCGCGCGAGCGGACGATGCCACTCGCCGCCGATCCGGAGCGCCGACGCGCGCGAGCTGCGCTCCCCCGCGGGACGCAGGATCTGGCGCTGGAAGGACTGGCTGGCTTCGATCCGGACGCGCGTGCCGCGGCGCGGCGCCCGGGGCTCGTCGAGCGCGTTCCGTTCGAGCGCGAAGGTCGTGCTCTGGATCTCGGCCCGCTCCATCTCGCCGTGCTCCTGGACGACCCGCTCCTGCTGATAGCCCGCCTCCGCCCGCTCCTGCCCCCCGAGCGCGACGCTGCCGGTCCCGCCCCAGCTCGTCCGCGCGTAGAGCGTGTCCTGGATCTGCTGCTGGACGGCGCCCTCGAGCCGCAGCGGCGTGCCGAGGACCAGCGGCTCGGCATAGCGGGCCTCGAAGTCGGAGCGGCCGCGGCCGCTCGATTCCCAGTGCAGGGCCGCCAAGCGTCCGGTGCCGAGCACGTTGCCCAGCTCGAGGGTGGCGAGACCCGCCGCGCCCGCGGCGCCCTGCAGGCCGGCCACGCCTTCGAAGCGGTTGTAGCGCGGCTCCTCCACGCGATAGACCAGACGCGCGCGGCTCCAGTCCGGCTCGCCCTCGAGGCCCTCGAAGCTCACGTTCCGGAAGAGCCCGAGCTGCGCAAGCCGCTCGCGTCCCGCCTGCGCCGCGGCCTCGTTCCAGGGTTGACCCGCGAGCCGGCCGACCGACCGCTCCGCCACGCGCGGGCGCGTCACCTTGAGCCCGACGATCCGCACGCGCGAGATCGTCACGCGCGGACCGCGCGCCCCGGCGTAGCGGACGTGGACGCCCGGCTGCGCGCCCGCGGCCGCACCCGACGTATCGATCTCGAAGCGGCTCAGGCCGAGGCTCGCGTACGGATAGCCGTCCTCCGCCACCGCGCGCAGCGCCCTCTCGCCCGCTTCTCCCGCGGCCGCGGGCGAGGCCGGATCGCCGGGACGCAACCCCAGCGCGCCGCCGAAGGCCGCCGAGTCGCCCCGGCTCTGCGTCTCGATCGCCACCGAGCACACATGGAACAGAGGCCCCTCGCGCGTCTCGAGCCGCAGGCGCGTCCGCGCGGGATCCCAGGCCGCGCTCGCCCGCGCGTCGACGTAGCCCCGCGCCTCGAGGCGCGCCACCACCTGTCCCAACAGCGAGGCGAGTGCCGCCGAGTCGCCGGGCGCGCGCAGCGCGGCGGCGGCCAGCGACTGCGCCTCGCGCGGCGCGAGCACCGCGCCCCGATACTCGAGCGCGGCGGCGCGCGCCGACTCCGCGCGCGGGATCCCGGCGCACACGGCCGCGAGCAGGATCAGGAACGCGCGCCGCATCAGAAGAACGCCCTCAGCTCGGCGCGCCCCGTGGTCAGGGTCGGCCGGCCCGGCCAGTCCTTCACGTCCAGCGACACGCCCGCGGTCGTGCTCTCGTGCACGCGGTAGTCGAACCGGCCCGTGCCTTCCCAGCGCGGCAGCCCCGCCGGATCCACGGTGGGCAGGAGATTGACCGCGGGCGGCCCGCTCACGAACGCGCGCCGCAGCGTCACCTCGGCGCGCCCGCGCTTGCCGAGCGCGCAGCCGAGATCGGGACCCACGCGCACCGTGCGCGTATACGCGATCACGTCCTCCGGCCGGGAGCGCAGCAGCTCGAGGGCGGCGACGGCCTTGAGCCGCGCGTCCGGCGTGTAGACGAGCGCTCCGCTCGCCGACTGCTCGACCAGCGTGCGCGCGTACCCCGCCGTCCCGGCGAGCGCCTCGATCGCCACCCGGCGGCGCAGGCTCGCCTGCAGCTCGGTGCTCACGACCCGCGTCGGCCGCGTGCGCCAGCGCGCGCTCAACGTGCGATCGTCCAGCGTCTGCGCGAAGTTGTCGTACGACCGGTCGCCGCTCACCCGCCGCTCCGCGCGCAGATGGAGCGCCGCGGTGCGCGAATCGGGGAGCAGGTCGCTCTCGAGACGCTGGAGCACGCTCGCCCGCGAGAGGTCCGGATCACCGAGCGCCGCGCCGGGTGAGACGAAGGGATCGAGCCCGTGC
This sequence comes from Terriglobales bacterium, assembly GCA_035542955.1. Lineage (GTDB taxonomy): Bacteria > Eisenbacteria > RBG-16-71-46 > RBG-16-71-46 > RBG-16-71-46 > JANXPZ01. The sequence continues at coordinate 3,768 of DATKKO010000140.1, read as the reverse complement.
AGCTCGCCGTGCCGCCGCGATTCGGTCTCGAAGTCGAAGCTGGCCCGCGTGCCCCGCCACACCCCGGGCAGGGGCGGCTGCCATTCCGCGAGCGCGCTGGTGACGGCCCGCGCCACCGGGGCGAGCACGGTGCTCACCACGACGGCCACGTCGTACTCGCCGTTCCCGGTGCCGACGTAGTTCCCGAGCGCGTCGTACCCGCCCTTGCCCGGGCCGACGAAGACGACCTGCCGCACCCGCGTGTTCTCGCCCTCGCTCGTGATCTCGAGATCGAGGTGTCCGCGCAGGCCGCGGCGCGGGTCGTCGCCCTTGAGTCGCGCGCTCGCGAGATCGCTGCGCCCGCGATGCGGATCGGCGAGCGGCTCGATCGACCGGCGCTGCAGGTCGACCGCGGCCGAGAGCCGGGCCTCGGCCGGCGTCTGGAGCGCGAGCTTCACCGTGCGCGTCTGGGACTGGTCCACGAAGCTCTCCGCCGCGAGCCGCGCGTCGCGCCGCAGGCTGCCGCCCACCGTGACGTGCCACGGCAACCGCCTGGGACTGCGCAGCTCGAGCCCCGCCTCGCGGAAGCGGTCGCCCGTGCGCGCGCTGTCGCCCGGGTACGTGCGCGCGTCGCTCTCGCCCCGCAGGGCCGGCTCGAGCCAGCCGAGCCGCAGGCCCAGCTCGCCCAGCCAGTGCTCGCGCCCGCCCTGCGCGAGCCGCGGGCCCTGCTGCGTGGCGTCGGCGCGCTCCCAGCGCGCGTGGGTCGAGACGAGACCGTCGCGGCGCCAGTCGAGCGAACGGCGCCACGACGCGAACGAGCCCGGCTCGGCGAGGCGGCCCGCCGCCGCCTGCAGCTCGCCGCCCCAGCGCGGGCGCAGGAACCCGGTCAGCTCCACGCGACGCGCGTGATCCACGTCGCCCGTGACCGGCAGTCCCCAGTCCTCCTGCGCGAACGGACGCTCGAGCTGCGCGAACGGCGCGAAGCGCTCGCCCACCGCGCGCGCGGCGATCGCCAGCCCGCCCGAGCCCAGCGCGCCGGGCAGCGCGCCCTCGAGACCGAGCTGCGCCCGGCCCGCGCCGCCGGTGTGCTGAGCGTCCCCGGCCGGCGAGAACGTGTTCGGATCGAACTTCGAGACCGCGCCCTCGACCTCCAGCCGCAGCGGTCCCGTGCGCGTGGCCGCGCCGAGCGAGACGAGCTGATGCGACTCGGCCAGCGGCAGCGCCCGCCCCACGAGGAACGTGCCCCGGCCCGCGCCCACCCAGCGGTACGCCGTGCGCCCCGAGACCACCAGCGAGTCCACGTAGTCGCCCCGGCCCGCGCTCACCCGCGCGAACTGGACCGCGAAGTGGCCCGAGTCCGGACCGGCGAAGGCGTAGACCGTCTGCCCCGTCCCCACCCGCACCGTGTCGTAGTCCCCGACGCCCGCGGTCGCGCCGGCGCTCACGGCGCGCGCCGCCGAGTCGCCCGCCGCCGCGAGCACGGACAGGTCGGCCGGCGTGAGCGACACGTTGATCGGGCGGCCGCGGTCGTCGGTCTCGCTCAGCGCCTGCGTGTAGACGCGCAGCGAGCCGGACTCCCAGCTTCCCGCGGCCGCGGCGAGGTTCCGCCGATAGCGGTTCAGCGTGTACTGGTAGTCGACGGTGATGCGCGAGGTGGCCGTGATCGGGCGGCGGTTCGTGAACGTGATCTGCGCGCGCTCGTAGTCGATCGAGTAGTCGGCGCTCTCGCCCCGGGTCATGCGCGCGCCATCCACGGTCACCACTTCGCTGCCCGCGACCACGGCGATGCCGGCGCTGCCGTCGCGGTCCCGGAGCTGATAGGGCCCCTGCTGTCCCTCGGCTCCGAAGAACTGGGTGCGGATGTACTCGCCCTGCGCGTTCGCTGCGGCCACGAGCCCGTGGAACCCGCCCGCCTTCCATTCGCCGCGAACGCCCTGCACCTGCCGGTCGAGACGCCCGAACTGTCCCTCGGTCAGGCTGAGCGGGACGTCGCCGAGCGCCGCCGAGGCCTGGGGCGCCGTGAGCTCGATGAGCACGCGGTCGAGCGCCTGCAGGTCGGTGGTGCTCCCCGAGGCGGTGAGCGGGAGATTGCGGTCGGACAGCACCCCCGTGAGCTGCACGCCGGGCGCGAGCGTGCCGCTCACCGCGAGATCGAGCGACTGGCGCAGGAACGCGTCCTGGCTCGAGCCGAAGTCGACGGCGATGGTCTTGTTGCCGTTCACCGCGAGGCTCGCGCCGCCCGGCACCGAGAACGGATTGTGCGCCGTGCCCGGATGCGCCGGCGAGGCCGGCTCCGGCGCGGGCGCAGCCGCGCTGTCCGCCGCTCCCACCGGCGCCGCGTGATAGCTCCGCAGCTCCCACGAGAGCGACGGAGGCGCGAGCAGCCAGCACGCCGAGAGCCAGAGCGTGTCGCCCGGGACCGGCGCGCGCAGCAGGCGGAGCTGCCCGCGCAGCGGATCGAGCAGGTAGTCCGCGCCCCGGTGCCACCGACCTTCGCGGCTCCGGAGGGAATCGCTGCCCGCCCGCAGGAAGGTCCGCGGCAGGGCGTAGATCAGCGTGTTCGCGCGCTGGACCACGACCAGCGTGCCGCAGCCCGGATCGGCGACGATGGTGTCCTTCGCCGCGGCGCGCGGGTCCGCGAACGCCGGCGCCGCGCCGGCGCCGAGGATCAGCGCGGCCAGAGCCAGCGCGCACGGCTTCATGGCTCAGCGCCCGGGCGCGGCCGGTCCCGGACCCTCGATCACGAAGCGCCGCACGCGGCCCGCCGCGCTCTCCGCCACGAGCAGGCTGCCGTCGGGTGCGAAGGCCAGCGCGCGCGGCCGCGCCAGCGCGGCGCGCCTCGCGAGCAGGAGGCCGCCGCGGTCGAACAGCCAGAGCGTGCCGCCCGCCTCGTCCGCGACCGCGATCCGCGAGGAATCGTCCACCGCGACCGGCAGCGCGCCGCGCCCGGGCGCGACGGGGATGGGCCAGCTCGCGAGCGGATTGCCTCCCGCGTCGAGCCGCTGCACGCGCGCGCCGGTGCGCTCCGCCGTGACCAGCTCGCCGCGCGGACCCACGCCGAGTCCCGCCAGGCCGCGGAACGAACCCCCGCCGGTGCCGTAACCGCCGAGCGTCCGCGCCAGCGCCCCCGAGAAGTCCAGCTCGAGCACGCGATCGCCGTCCGCGTCGGCCACGTAGAGTGCTCCACCCCGATCCGCGGCCAGCGCGATCGGGTCGACGCGACCGATCGCGTCCTCGAGCGCGGCGAGGTCGGTGCGCACGCCCACCAGCCGCCCGAAGAGATCGTAGAGCACGACGCGGCGGTTCTCGCGATCGAGCACCGCGATCCCGAGCGAGCCCACGCGCGCCGCGCCCGCCGGCCGGCGCAGATTGCCGGGATCGCTGCCGAGCGAGCCGGCCTCGTCCAGCCAGCGGCCGCCCGGGTCGAAGCGCACGAGCCGGTGCTGCGTGGCGTCCGTGACGGAGACGCGGCCGAAGGCGTCGCACGCCACGCCGCTCGGCTCCGCGAGCGCGGGGTGTCCGTCTTCCGCTCCTCCGATCGTCTGGGTGACGCGGAGCCGGCGGGGCAGCGTGTCGGGCGCCCATGCGCTGTCCCCGTTCGCGGCTCCGGAGCCCGCGCCCCCTGCGCGACCGATTCCCGCGGCCGTGTCGGCCGCGGCGGCAGGCGGGCGCTCCACGCGCCCCGCTCGGGCCGGAGCCGTCAGGGCGAGCGCCAGGAGGATCGAGAACGGAACGCGCATCGGAGCCCGCACTAGAAACGCGTGCCCACCCGGAGCTGCACCGCGGTCG
>DATKKO010000139.1:0-7455 GCA_035542955.1 Terriglobales bacterium | reverse complement strand
CGCGGCGCGGTGCAGATCCCGGATCCGTTCCTGAAGCGCGTGCTCCAGGTCGCCAACGCCGCCGTGCTGCGGCTCCTGCGCGAACGCGGCGTGCCGGCCGGCTGCAAGGATCTCGGCGCCGGCGGACTCGGATGCGCGACCAGCGAGCTGGCGGCCGCGGGCGGACGTGGGGCCGAGATCGAGCTGGATCGCGTGCATCGAGTCGAGCGTCCCCTCGCTCCCGAGGCGCTGCTCTGTGCGGAGACGCAGGAGCGCTATTGCTGGGTCGTGCCCGAGTCGTTCGTCCCCGAGCTGCTGGCGGTCTACAACGAGCGGTTCGATCTCGGCGGCGTGCACCCCGGAGCGGGAGCCAGCCTCGTCGGGCGCGCCCTCGACGACGGGCGCTATCGTGTGCTCTGGCACGGCGAGCCGGTCGTGGACTGCCCGGTCGAGGCGATCACCGCGGCGCGCCGCAGCCCGCGCCTCGCGCGGCGCCGGCCTCCCGAGCCGAGGGCGCGGCGGCCGGAGCGCGAGAAGCGCCCCCGCGCGGCGCTCCTGGGGCTCCTCTCCTCGCCGGCGCTGGGCTCGCGCGAGTACCTGTACCGGCACTACGACACCGAGGTGCAGGGGCGGACCTGGCTGAGGCCCGGCGAAGGCGATGCCGCGGTGCTGCGCGCGCACGAGGAGCGCCCGACCGGGCTGGCCTTCGCCGTCGGCGGCAATCCTCACTGGTGTGCGAGCGATCCCGAGCTGGGCGCACGCCACGCCGTCGCCGAGGCGACGCGCAACGTCGCCTGCGTGGGGGCGCGGCCCTGGGCGCTGACGGATTGCCTGAACTTCGGTCGTCCCGAGGATCCCGCCGTGATGGGCGACCTCGAGGCGACGCTCGAGGGCCTCGCGGTCGCGGCCCGCGCCCTGGGTGGACTCGCGGCGCGGGGCTCGCCGCTGCCCTTCGTGAGCGGGAACGTGAGCCTCTACAACCAGACCGGGGGGCGCGCCGTCCCGCCCTCGCCGATCGTGCTCTGCGCGGGCGTGCTCCGCGACGCGGCGGCTGCGGTCGGGCTCGCGGCCCTGCGGCCCGGGGATTTCCTCGTGCTGGTGGGCGAGCCGCGGGACGAGCTGGGCGGCTCCGCCTACCTGCGCGAGATCCTGCGTCAGCCGGCGGGCGGCCCTCCGGACCTCGACCTCGAGCGCGAGGCGCGCCTGCAGGAGCTGGCGGTCGCGGCCGGCGAGGGCCGCTGGGTCGCCGCCGCGCACGACGTCTCGGACGGCGGGCTCGCCGTGGCCGCGGCCGAGATGCTGCTCGCCTCGCCGGTCGAGCGCGGGCTCGGTCTCGACCTCGACCTCGCGGTGCTCGAGACCGACAGCGCGCTCGCCCTCTTCAGCGAGCGTCCCGGAATCGTGTTCGAGGTGAGTCCCGGCCGCGCGTCGCGGCTCTTCCAGGCGGCGCGCGAGCGCGCGCTGCTGGCGTGGCCCATCGGCGCAGTGAGCGCGCACGGCCGGCTGCGCCTGCGCCTCGGCCGCGAGACCGCTGAATGGACGCGCGCCGAGCTCGCGCGGGCCGCGGAGCGGCCGCTCGCGGGGCTCTGGAACGAGGAGCTCGCATGAAGCCGCGCGTTGCCGTGGTGCAGTTCCCCGGCGTCAACTGCGAGGTGGAGACGCTACGCGCCGTCGTGCGCGCGGGACTCGAGGGCGAGATCTTCCGCTGGACGCGGCCGCCGGACGAGCTGCGGACGTTCCAGGCGTACGTGCTCCCGGGCGGGTTCTCGTGGCAGGACCGCGTGCGCGCGGGGGCGCTGGCCGCCAAGGACCCGATGGTCCGGGTCGTGGCCGAGGAGAGCACGGCTCGCGCGAAGCCGGTGCTCGGCATTTGCAACGGCGCCCAGGTCCTGGTCGAGGCGGGGCTCGTGCCGGGTGGGGGCGGCGTCCAGCTGGCGCTGGCGCGGAATCGCATGCCCGGGAGGAGCGGCTACTACGCGCGCTGGATCCACGTGCGGGTGGAGCCCTCGCCCTGCGTGTTCACGCGGGCGTTGCTTCCCGGCACCGTGCTGCCGCTGCCCGTGGCGCACGCCGAGGGCCGCTTCACCGCGCGCGACCGGGGCCGCCTGGAGGATCTCTCTCGCGCGGGCCAGGTGCCGCTGCGTTACGCGAGCTCAGCGGGGAGCGACGCCTCCGGCTTCCCCGAGAATCCGAACGGATCGGACGCGGACGCGGCCGCGGTGTGCGACGCGCGGGGGCTCGTGCTCGCGATCATGGCGCACCCCGAACGGGCCCAGGATTTGGGACAGCTCTCGCGGGCGGTGCCGGGCGGCTGGGCCGGACGCCGCGAGCGGGCGGTCGAGCGCGGCGAGGAGGGCGACACCTCAGGCCCGGGGCTCGCGCTCTTCGAGGGATTGCGCCGCCACCTGGAGGAGACATGAAGCGAGCCTTGGCCGGTGAGGACGCGCCGCGCACGGCGCAGGCATGGGTCGCGTTGAACGCGGTCGATCCGCAGGTGGCCTCCGCGCTCACGGTGGCCCGGAGCGCGCTGGCGGCGGGCCGCGGGCTCGCCGAACTCCGGCGCTGGAGGCTGTTCGAGCTACGGGGCCCGCTGCCGGACCGCGCGCGGCTCGAGGAGATGCTCCATCGCTCGATCCGCTTCTACAACCCGAACAAGGAGCGCTGCATCGTGCGCGGAGCGGACGAGCCCGCTCCGCTCGCGGGCGCCGAGCGCGCGGTGCTCGTGGTCGATCGTGGAGGCGCACGGCGGACGGCCGCCGAACGCTGGTGGCTCCACGAGACCGGGGAGCGCATCGAAGTCCGGGAGGCCGTGGTGTGGGCGCTGCGCTTCAAGCCGGGCATCGACGCGGCCGCCGGGGCCGCGGAGCTGACGATCCTCCGGGGCATGGACTCCGGGCTCTTCTGCAATCTCCAGGCGCAGGATCATCGCCAGAGCGGCGCGGATGTCCCGCTGCCCTGGATCGCGAGGGGACGCCGAACGGGCGGGAGGAGAGCGTGAAGGCGCAGCGGTCAGACGAGGGCTGGCGCGAGGAGTGCGGCGTGTTCGCGGCCGTGGGCGTGCCCCGGGCGGCCGAGATCACGGCGCTCGGCCTGCATGCGCTGCAGCATCGCGGGCAGGAATCGAGCGGCATCGTGTCCTGCGACGAGCAGGACGTGTTCCACGCCCACAAAGGGCTGGGACTCGTCTCCGACGTGTACCGCGGGCTCGACTTCGCCGGTCTCCCCGGCGCGCTCGCGATCGGGCACAACCGCTATTCGACCGCGGGCGGGCTCACGCTGGAGAACACGCAGCCCCTGCGGGTCGTCTATCGCGGCGGCTCGCTCGCGCTGGCCCACAACGGGAACCTGGTGAACGCCGTCGAGCTGAGGCGGCGGCTCGAGGAGTCGGGCTCGATCTTCCAGACCACCTTGGACAGCGAGGTCTTCCTCCACCTGATCGCGCTGTCGAGCGCGGCCGGCGCGGAGGAGGCGCTCGTCGAGGCCGCGCACAAGGTCCGGGGCGCGTATTCGCTGGTGCTGCTGACCCCGGGCGCGGTGCTCGTGCTGCGGGATCCGCACGGCTTCCGTCCGCTGTGCCTCGGGCGCCACGGCGAGGGCTGGGTGGTCGCGAGCGAGACCTGCGCGCTCGATCTGGTCGGCGCGGAATACGTGCGCGACGTGGAGCCCGGCGAGCTCGTGCGGCTGGAGAGCGGCGGGTTGCGCAGCCGGCGCGTGTTCCCGCGCGAGGTCCCGCTCCACCATTGCGTCTTCGAGCACATCTACTTCTCGCGGCCGGACAGCCGCGTGTTCGGCGCCGGCGTGGACGGCGTGCGGCGGCGCATCGGGCACCGCCTCGCGCGCGAGCACCCAGCGGACGCTGACGTGGTGATCGCGGTGCCCGACTCGAGCAACTCGATCGCGCTCGGCTACAGCGAGGAGTCGGGCATCCGCTTCGAGCTGGGTCTGATCCGCAACCACTACATCGGGCGCACGTTCATCCAGCCCCAGCCGTCCGGGCGCGACTCGAGCGTGAGGATCAAGTTCAACCCGGTGCGCGATGTTCTCGAGGGTCGGCGGCTCGTGGTCGTCGACGATTCGATCGTGCGCGGCACGACCAGCCGCAAGCTGGTGCGCATGCTGCGCCGTGCCGGCGCGCGCGAGGTGCATTTCCGGGTGGGGTCTCCACCGGTGACGCATCCCTGCTTCTACGGGATCGACACTCCGAGCCGGCGCGAGTTGATCGGGGCGCTCCGCAGCGTGGACGAGATCCGCGACTACCTGGGCGTGGACTCGCTCGGCTATCTCTCGCTCGAGGGTCTGCTGAGCTGCGAGAGCGAGCCCGGGCGCTTCTGCCGCGCGTGCTTCACGGGCGAGTATCCGGTCCCGGTCGACCCGCACTCGGGAAAGCTCGATCTCGAGTACCTGCACCCCGCGGGGGCGCCCCACGCACGCTGACGACGGAGCCCGGGCCGATCCGCGGGCCCGAGGCGAGGGAGCGGAACACGATCCGATCGAAGCTGCGCCGGGCGGGCCGCTTGCGACTGCGGCCCGCCCGGGCGTACGCAGAAGGGCAGGAGCGGCCGACTCGAGTCGAGCGCCCAACGGGGCCGATCAGCCGCTTCCCGCCCGACGGTGACGAGCGGACGGCTGCCGGAGCGATGGGCCGCAGCACGCGACGCCGATCCTGCACCGCGGTAGATTGACGCATCTCTCGTGCCGCAGAGTTCGGTCGATACGGGGTCGGCTGGAACCCCATGAAGCGCGGTCACTTTCCGTGCCCGGGCCGGCCTCGAACGGTGAACGTCGGCGCGGTGCCGGTGAGGAAACGTCACCCGCTCGATGCATGCGTCACCCCCGTGCCGGCGCCCGGCGATGTGCGACGCGCCCGCGCGCCCCGTCAAGCGCGTGAACGGGCCGCGCGATTCGTGACGCGCGCACGGGTTGGCGGATCCATGGGTCCCGCGCGCGTCCGGGCTCCCGGGCTGGGCCGGGTCGCGGCCGACGAGCGCCCGCGGCCGACGCGGGCGCAGGAGCGTCGGGATCCTTGACGCCCCAGCGGGGGCTTCCTACAGTCGCCCGGCTTCCTCGTCCTCGCTCCAGTCAGGCCGCCGGCCGCGGAGAGACCGATGTCCCTTCAGGAGTTGATGCGCCAGCGCCGGGAGAAGCTCGCCACATGGCGGGCGATCGGGGTGGAGCCCTATGCCTATCGCTTCGAGCCGACGCATCACGCGGCGGACATCCTGGCGTGGGGCGAGCGGGTGAGCGCCGAGGCCGGCCCTCTCGTGCGGGTGGCCGGACGCGTGATGAGCCTGCGCGGTCACGGGAAGGCGGGCTTCGCCCACCTGCTGGACGGCAGCGGCCGCATCCAGGTCTATTTCCGGGCCGACCGCCTGCTCGACCAGTACCGCCGCTTCGAGTTGCTCGACGTGGGCGACTGGGTCGGCGTCGCCGGGCACGTGTTCCGGACTCGCACAGGCGAGATCACGATTCGCGCGGACTCGGTCGAGCTGCTCGCGAAATCGATCCGGCCGCTCCCCGAGAAATGGCACGGGCTCCGGGACCCCGAGACGCGCTTTCGCCAGCGCTACGCGGACCTGATCATGAATCCCCCGGTGCGCGAGACCTTCCGTCGCCGCGCGCGGCTGGTCGCGGCCCTGCGCTCGCGCCTCGACCGCGAGGGCTATCTCGAGGTCGAGACTCCCGTGCTCCAGCCGCTCTACGGCGGGGCATTCGCCCGGCCTTTCGTCACCCAACACCACGCGCTCGACTTGCAGCTCTACCTGCGCATCTCGGACGAGCTCTATCTCAAGCGGCTGGTCGTGGGCGGACTGGAACGGGTCTACGAGTTCTCCCGCGACTTCCGCAACGAGGGCATGGACCGCGCGCACAATCCGGAGTTCACCCTGCTCGAGTTCTACCGCGCCTTCGCCGACGTGCACGACATGATGTCGTTCACGGAGGAGCTGGTCCGCGAGGCGGTCGTGGCGGCGGCCGGCGGCCCCGTGATCGAGTGGCAGGGGCGCCGTCTCGATTTCGGGCGGCCCGGCTGGCCGCGGGTCTCCCTGCTCGACGCCGTGGGCCGCGAAGTGGGCGAGGACGTGTCCGCAGTCGACCGGGCGCAGCTCGCCCGTCTCGCCGCCTCGCGCGGGATCGAGACGCGCCCGGGAACGGGTGCGGGCGGGTTCCTCGACGCGCTCTTCGGCGCGCTCGTCGAGCCGGGGCTCGACGGCCCGTGCTTCGTCGTCGACTTTCCGGCCGAGACGTCTCCGCTCGCGCGCGCGAGCCGCGCGCGCCCGGGGGTGGTCGAGCGCTTCGAGCTGTACGCCGGCGGCATGGAGCTGGCGAACGCCTTCTCGGAGCAGAACGATCCCGCCGCCCAGCGCGCCGCCTTCGAGGATCAGATGGTGCGCCGCTCGGAGGGCGACGAGGAGGCCCAGGTGCTGGACCGGGACTACGTGCGCGCGCTCGAGTACGGGCTGCCGCCCACGGGCGGCGTGGGCATCGGTGTCGATCGGCTCGCGATGCTGGTCACCGACTCGCGCTCGATCCGTGACGTGATCCTCTTCCCGCTGCTCAGGCCCGAGGAGGGGCTCGGCGAGGAGGAGGACGAGGATCTCGCCGCACCGGCTCCGGGCGAAGGAAGCGATCCACGGTGAACCTGCCCCTGTGGATCGCCGCCCGGTACTTCCGCACGCGGCGGCGGAGCGGCTTCATCACCCTGCTCACGGGCATCTCGGTGGGGGGCGTGGCTGTCGGCGTAGCCGCGCTGCTCACCGTGCTCGCGGTGATGAACGGCTTCGAGAGCGAGGTCCAGAGCCGCATCGCCGGGACCGACGCGCACATCGTGCTGCTCGGAGAGACGGCCGCCGGCATCACGGGCGCGGAGCCGCTCGCGGCGCGCGTGGCGCGCATGGACGGGGTGCTCGGGGTGGCGCCCTTCACCTACACCAAGGCGATGGTCTACCACGACGGCCTCACCGAAGGGCTCATCGTGAAGGGCGTCGATCTGCGGGCGGAGCGCGGTGTGACCACGGTGGGACGCAACATCACGCCGCCGCTCGACTCGATCCCGACGCGGACCGCGGGCGGCCTGCCGGGCGTGGTCCTCGGGAGCGAACTCGCCGGGCGCGTCGCCGCGCGGATCGGCGATCGCGTCGTGCTCGTCTCGCTGAGCCCGGCCGCCGGGTCGGCGCTGGGCTTCGCGCCGAGGCTGCGCGAGTTCCGCCTCTGCGGCGTGTTCACCTCGGGCCTCTACACGTACGACTCGAGCCTGGGGTTCACCTCGATCCCCGCGGCGCAGGATTTCTTCCGGCTGGGCGGCGCAGTCACGGGGATCGAGATCAAGATCGCCGACATGTTCGCCGCGCCCACGATGGCGGAGCGCATTCTCGCCGCTCTGGCGCGGCCGGGCCTGCGGGCGAACAACTGGATCGAGCTCAACCGGAACCTGTTCACCTGGATGAAGCTCGAGAAGACCGTGATGTTCCTGATCCTGGC
>DATKKO010000138.1:0-4853 GCA_035542955.1 Terriglobales bacterium | reverse complement strand
CTCCGCCGAGAGCGGCGAGCACGCGCAGCAGCGTGCGCACCTTGGACGGGCTGCCGGCGGCCACCGCCTCGGCGCGGGCCGCGAGCACGCGCAGCCGGCGCTGGTCGAGGCCGTCCGGGCGGAGCGCGAGCCGCTCGAGGGTGGCGCGGGCCGCGGCCCACGAGGAGCCCATCTCCTTCTGCAAAACCATGAGCGTGAAGTAGTGCGGACGGCCGGGACCGCCGTGCTCGCCGTGCACCGCCTCGGCCACGAACTCGCTCACCACGCGATAGAGGCTGCGCTCGCCCGCGGTCTGCGCGACCCAGCGCGTCTCCACCTTGCGCGGCGCGAACACCAGATCGGTGTCGCTGCGGCGCGTGCGGATCATCACCGCCCGGAGCAGGTTGCGCAGGCGCGGCGTGTTGCGGGGCGCGCGCTTGTCGTGGCCCGAGAGGAAGTCGCGGCGGAACTGGGAGAAGGTGCCCACCGTGCCGGGGCGCGTGAGCGTCACCAGGTTGTAGAGCTCGCGCATGTCGTTCTGCACCGGGGTCGCGGTGAGCAGCAGCAGGAAGCGCGGGTTCAGATCGTTCACGAACTTCCAGCCGAGCGTGAGATGGTTGCGCAGCCGGTGGGCCTCGTCGACCACGACCATGTCGTAGTTGGCGCCCCGCACACGCCGGCGGTGGCGCTCGTGACGGGCGGTCTCGAGCGAGGAGATCACCAGCGGATGCCGGCCCCACTGTCCCGCGGGCCCGCGCGAGACCACGAAGTCCAGCTCGAACTTCTCCCAGAGCTCGGCGCGCCACTGCTCGCACAGCGAGGCCGGCACCAGCACCAGCACGGTCCGGGTCGCGCCCCGCAGCAGGTACTCCTTGATCACGATGCCGGCCTCGATCGTCTTGCCCAGTCCGACCTCGTCGGCGAGGATCGCGCGGCCGTTCAGGTCGCGCATCGCCTTCACGCAGGCCTGGATCTGGTGCGCGAAGCGCTCGACGCCCCGCAGCGAGTCGAGCGAGATGAGCCGGTCGGTGCCGGCCCAGCCCGCCCAGCGCTCCGCTGCCGCGTGCAGGTCGAAGCGCGCGGCCGGATCCGGCTCGCCCGCCTGCCAGCGCTCGAGCAGCCGGTCGCCCTGTGGATGCCAGGCCCGCTCCGCCGCGGCGATCTCGCCCGCCGTGCCCGCGACGCGCGGCGGCGCGCCCGATTCCACGATGGTCCACTCGCGCTGGGCCGAAAGCCGCCGGAGCTGGCCTTCGAACACCACCTCGAGCACCTCGCGCCCGCGATCGGTGTGCACCTCGACCACCAGCCCCTCGCCGAACTGGGGATGCCGCAGGCGCTGGCCGACCTGATAGCGCGGGACCTTGGTCAGCTCCACAGCGCGACCTCCTCCCCGGGCGCGGGAATCGCCACCTCCGCGCTCGTGCGCTCCCGCAGGCGGCCGGCCAGCGCCTCGGCCGGCGCCGCGTCGCCATGCACGAGGAAGATGCGGCGCGGCGCGGGGTCGAGCCGCGCCACCCAGGCGAGCAGCTCCGTCTGGTCCGCGTGCGCGCTGAAGCCCTGGAGCGAGGCGACCTCGCAGCGGCGTGTCACCGGCTCGCCGAAGACGTTCACGACCTCCGCGCCCTCGACGATCCGCCGCCCCAGCGTGCCTTCCGCCTGATAGCCGACGAAGAGCACGGTGTTGCGCGGGTCGCCGAGCCCGAAGCGCAGGTGATGGAGCACGCGGCCCCCTTCGCACATCCCCGAGGCGGCGAGGATCACGCACGGCTCGGTGCGATCGTTGAGCGCCTTGGACTCCTCGGAGCTGCTCACGTAGCGCAGGCGCCCGAAGCCGAAGGGCGCGCCGTTCTCGCGCTCGAAGATGCGGCTCGTCTCCTCGTCGAAGCACTCGGGATGATGCCGGAACACCTCGGTCGCCACCCGCGCGAGCGGACTGTCGACGAAGATCGGCACGTCGGGCACCTCGTGGCGCCCGAGCAGGCCGTGCAGGGTCGCCACCAGCTCCTGCGTGCGCTCGACCGCGAAGGACGGCACGATCACGCGCCCGCCGCGGCCGATCGTGCGGGTCATGACCTCCTTCAGCCGGCGCACGCTCTCCTCCTCGGGCGGGTGCGTGCGATCCCCGTAGGTGCTCTCCATCACGAGCACGTCCACGCCGGGGAACACCTCGGGATCGCGCAGGATGGGCCGCCGCGGGCGTCCGAGATCGCCCGTCATGCCAAGTCGCAGCGTGCGTCCGTTCGCGCGGAACGTGAAGGTGGTGAGCGCCGATCCGAGGATGTGGCCCGCGTCCCAGTACGCGACCTCGAGGCCGTCGGCCAGCGCCCACGGCTCGTGGTAGCCGTGGGAGCGGAGGGCATCGAGCGTGGGCGTGACGTCGGCCGGGCGGTAGAGCGGCTTCCGCGGCGGCTGGTGCTTCTCCTGCAGCCGACGATTCACGTGCTCGAGGTCACGTTCCATGAGGAACGCGCTGTCCGCCAGCATCGGCCGCGAGAGATCCGCGGTCGCGGAGGTGGCGTGGATCGCGCCGCGGAATCCCTGGTGGACGAGCGTGGGCAGGTTGCCCGTGTGATCGAGGTGCGCGTGCGAGACGACGACGGCCTCGAGCCCGGCGGGCGCGAAGGCGAAGGTCCGGTTCACGCGATCCGCCTCGTCCCGGTGCCCCTGATAGAGGCCGCAGTCGAACAGCCAGGACTGCGCGCCCCGGCGCAACAGGTGCCGCGAGCCGGTGACCGTGCGGGCGGCGCCCTGGAACGCGAGGCGGAGCGGTTCGGCCATCACAGGCTCGCGTAGAAGACGAGGCCCGCCGAGACCCGCAGGTCGTGGTTCGTCGAGCCGTTGATGAACACCGCCTGGTAGCGCGCGCCCAGCTCCCAGGCCAGGCCCTGCCAGAAGAAGCGCTCGAACCCTGCGCCCGCGTTGACGAACACGCCGTCGCTCCAGGGGAACTCCTTCTCGCCGTCCTCGAGGTCGATCACCGGGTGCGCGATCCCCGCGCCCACGTTCAGCATCCGCGTGGTCTTCGTGCGGGTGCCGAACAACTGGTAGAAGTCGATCCCGTACAGGTAGAGGTTCGCCCGCTGCGCCGCGAACGGATCGCCGGCCGGGTAGGTGGTCGTGGGCACGATCAGATCGGGGAAGTCGCCCGGGCGCACGTCGGCGTTGTGGACCTCGAAGGTGAGCCCGAAGGCGCGCTCGTAGCGCATGCGGTAGCGCAGCCGCACGGCCAGCCCCGGCCCGCTCGAGAACTCGCTCCCGAAATCGCCCTGCTTGAGGAACGTGCCGTAGAGCCCGCTCACCGACACGCCGACTTGGCCGGGCCGCGGCGGCACCACGACCACGCCCGCGGCGGCGGACGACGCCATCACCAGCACGGCGAGCACGAAGATCCCCACACCGGTCGCGATTCCGAACCTCTGGTTCCTGCGCATGCGGCTGCTCCTCCCCTGCGGTTCCCCGCTCAGGCTCGCGGGTGGAAGGTGCGATGCACCTCCCGGAGATAGGCCCGGTCGAGATGGGTGTAGACGGCCGTGGTGGCCACCGATGCGTGTCCCAGCAGCTCCTGCACCACGCGCAGGTCGGCGCCGCCGTGGAGCAGGTGGGTGGCGAACGAATGCCTCAGCACGTGCGGATGCACGCGGCTGGCGAGACCCGCCGCGCGCGCGTGGCCCCGCAGGATCTTCCAGAATCCCATGCGCGAGAGCCGGCGCCCGCGCGCGTTCGCGAACACGTAGTCGTGCCGCTCGCTCCGCACCACGAGCGCCCGCCCGCGGTCGAGCCATTCCCGCAGCGCGCGCTCGGCCGCGCGGCCGAAGGGCACGAGGCGCTCCTTCCCCCGCTTGCCCGTGACCTCGAGCGTGCGCCCGCGGAGATCGACGCTGCGCCGCTCGAGACCGCACAGCTCCGAGACGCGCAGGCCGCTGCCGTAGGCCAGCTCGAGCATGGCGCGATCGCGCAGCGCGAGCGGCCCGTCCCCGGCCGGCTGCGCGAGCAGGAGCTCGATCTCCTCAATCGAGAGCACGCGCGGGAGCCGACGCTCGCGGCGCGGCGCGGGCAGCCCCTGGAGGGGATCCTCCGCCGTGCCCGCCGCGCGCGAGAGCCAGGCGTGGAACCCGCGCAGCGCCGAGCGGCGCCGCGCCGTGGTCGCCCGGGCGAGTCGCCGGTCCCGGTGGACGTGCGCGAAGTACGCGTCGACGAAGACCTGCGTGGCCTCGCTCCAGCTCGCGAGCCCGTGCGTCCGGGCGAACCTCCGATAGTCGGCGAGATCGCGTCCGTACGCGTCGACCGTGTTGTCGCTCAGCCGCCGTCCCTGCCGCAGCTCCTCGAGAAACGCCTCGACCTCGCGATCGAGCGCGGAGGGCCGGTCGGCCGCGCGCGCGCGCGCGGCGCGGCTCGCACGGGACACGGCCGCCACGCTCATGCCGACCCTCGCCACGATCCGCCAGCCGCTGGCCGGCCCGGCTCCGGTCCGGCCTCGCTCCCGCTCGCGCGGTCTCCCGGCGGCATCGCGGACGACGCTGCGCGCTCGCGGGACGGCGGTCCCCCCGCGGCCGCTTCCGGCGCGGGCCCCGCCCCGCGCCGCCGGCGGGCGACGCGCGTGCCCACCACGTAGGCTCCCAGCGCGAGCCCCGTGAGGAACGCCGCCACGACCGTGGCCACGGCCTGCAGGGAGTTGCCCAGCAGGTAGGCGAACTGCTTGGACCAGACCACCTCGTAGATCAGCCCGGCCGCACCCGAGGCCAGGAAGCAAGCCGTGGCCCAACCCGGGAGCCGGCTGGGCTCGTCGGAGGAAAGCAGGGAGGTCGGGGACCGGGGAGTCATCGTGCGTGGTGCTCCGGATCCAGGCGGGGCGGCTGACGGCGACGCTGCCATAG
>DATKKO010000137.1:0-4264 GCA_035542955.1 Terriglobales bacterium | reverse complement strand
CCGCTCCGCCACACCGCGTGGCGCTTCACTCATGGCGACGGATCCCGTACTTGCGCATCTTGCGGTGCAGGTTCGTGCGATCGATCCCGAGGCCGGCCGCGGCCTGTGTGACGTTCCAGCCCGCCGCCTCGAGCGCCTTGCGGATCGCCTCCGCCTCGCGGCGCTCGATTTCTCCGCGCAGGCCGCTGCCCTCCTCGCGCGGCGCGGGGCCCTCGAGCCAGGGTGCGAGGTCCTCCGCGCGCACCTCCTCGCCGTCCACCAGGATGGCCGCGCGCTCCATCAGGTTGCGCAGCTCCCGTACGTTGCCGGGCCAGTGGTACTCGTCCAGCAGCCGGCAGGCCTCGTCGCTGAGCCGCTTCGGCGGCCTGCCCTCGGCCGCGCAGAAGATCCCGAGGAAATGGGTCGCGAGCAGGGGCACGTCGCCGCGCCGCTCGCGGAGCGGCGGCACCCGGAGCGGCAGCACGTTGAGCCGGTAGTAGAGATCCTCACGGAAGTCGCCGTTCTCGAGCGCGACCCCGAGGTCCTTGTTCGTCGCGGCGACGATGCGCACGTCGACATGCGCGGTACGCGTGCCGCCCACGCGCTCGACCTCGCCGGTCTCGATCACCCGCAGCAGCTTGGCCTGCGCCTCGAGCGACAGATCCCCGACCTCGTCCAGGAACAGCGTGCCGCCGTCCGCCAGCTCGAGCCGACCCCGCTTGCTCTGCAGCGCCCCGGTGAAGGCGCCGCGCTCGTAGCCGAACAGCTCGCTCTCGACGAGATCGCGCGGGATGGCGGCGCAGTTGATCTTCACGAACGGACCTTGGGCGCGCTTCGAGAGCGCGTGCAGGGCCTGGGCCGCGAGCTCCTTCCCGGAGCCGTTCTCGCCGAGGACGAGCACGCGGCCCTGCGACGGGGCGATGCGGCGCACCTGCTCCATCATCGCGCGGACCGCGGGGCTCTCGCCCACGATGCCGAGCGGCGCCGCCTCGGCGGCCGCGTGGCGCCGATGCCGGGTGAGCCGCGCGGCCTGGTCGAGCACGCCGAGCAAGTACTCGGGCTCGGGCATCTTCGGGATCACCGCGTAGGCGCCGTGCTTCACCACGTAGTCGCCCGCGCGCTGCACCAGCACCTCGCCCGTGACGATCACCATCGCGAGCGCGGGATCCAGCTCGGCGAAACGGAGCAGGGCCGTGAGCCCGTCCGGGCCCGGCATGTTCACGTCGAGCACCATCGCGTCGAATCGGCCGGGAGTCACGAGCCCGAACGCGTCGTCGGCCGAGGGCGCCTCCTCCACGCGCCAGCCCTCGTCCTCCAGCATCCCGCCCAGCATGCGTCGCTCCCGATCGTGGTCGTCCACGACCAGGACCGTCCGGCTCCCGCCCTCGCTCATGTCGTCCCGTCCTCCATCGGCAGGACGAGGCGCGCGCAGGCGCCGCCGCCCTCGCGACTCTCCAGCGTCACCTCGCCGCCGTGCTGGCGGGCGATGTCCCGGACCAGGGACAGTCCGAGCCCGCTGCCGCGGCTCTTCGTGCTCACGTAGGCGTCGAAGATCCGGCCCTCGAGGCCGGCGGGCAGGCCGGGCCCGCGATCGAGCACCTCGACGATCGCCTGCCCGCCGTCGGTGCGCACGCGGATCTCGACGGTTCCGGCGGCATCCGCCTCGCGCGCGTTGATCACCAGATTGCCCAGCGCGCGGGAGAGCATCAAGCGATCGCCGCGCACGAGCAGGCTCTCGCTGGCGCACGAAACCCGCACGGTCCCGGGCTCCTGCAGCGCCGCCGTTGCCCGTGCCACCTCGCACAGATCGAGGCTCGTAAGCGCCGGCTCGGGCATGCGGGCGTACTGCGAGAACTGGTCGGCCATCGCGGCCAGGTTCTCCAGCTCGAGCAGCATGGCCCGCAGGCTCTCCTCCACGGCCTCGCGTTCGGGGAGCGGCACCAGGGCCGTCCGCCGCTGCACACGGTGCAGGGCGTAGCGCAGCGCCGTCAACGGATTCTTGATCTCGTGCGCGACGCGCCGGGCCACCTCCCGCCAGGCCGCCTCGCGCTCGGCCCGCGCCAGCGCGTCGCGCGCCTCGGCGAGCCGCTCGGTCATGGCGTTGAAGGCGAGACCGAGCGCGCGCAGCTCGTGCGCCCCGGCGGGGGCGACCCGCACGGTGAGGTCGCCGGCGGCGACGCGGTCGAGCGCGGCCGCGAGCGTGCTCAGGGGGCGCGCGATCGGGCGCGCGAGCGCCTGGGCGACGACGAACGCCGAAGCCGCGAGCAGCAGCACGACCGCTCCGATGAGCAGCCAGATGAACGGACGCTGCACGTCCACCACGACCCCGAGCCGGCTGTACGCGCTGCGGGCCTCGGTCACCCGATCCACGTCCGCGAAGAAGTCGGGAGGCACCCACATGCCCGCAGCCACGGCGCGATCCGGACCGGACCGCGCGAGGCCCGCGAGCGCCCCGCCCGCGGAGCGCACGAGGTGGTCGCCCGCGAGCGCCGAGTCGATCCGGTCCGAGAGATCGGCCGCGCGCGCCTCGATCACGCCGGCGGGAAGCACCTGGCCGGCGAGCCTCCAGCCACCGCGCTCCCGCCGATAGAGCTGGAGGAAATCGAGCCCGTCCTCCCGCAGCCCGGCGCGAGCCGCCGAGCGGAACACGGGGTCCAAGCCCGTCGGGGGCAGCGCGCTCGCCCAGGCGTCCGCCTGCGCGAGTGCGGTCGCCTCCATGCGGGTCAGCGCGGTGCGGCTCACCTGCTGTGCGGACTCGAGGGCGCGGTCCACTCCGGGTCGGTACCAGCGCTGG
Organism: Terriglobales bacterium; assembly: GCA_035542955.1. Taxonomy (GTDB): domain Bacteria; phylum Eisenbacteria; class RBG-16-71-46; order RBG-16-71-46; family RBG-16-71-46; genus JANXPZ01. Next base: position 1,491 of record DATKKO010000137.1, on the reverse strand, counting down.
GTCGCGCGATCGAGCTCGATCACGCTGAAGATCGCGAACAGCGCCGTGGGCAGGATCGCGATCGCAAGCAGCGCGAGGACGAGGCGGGCGCGGAGGGTCACGGCGCGGCCTGCGCTCCGCTCATCGCGCTGGGCTCGCGCCCCGGGCGGAGCCGACGGATCCGCGCGCGGCCCGCCTCACGGGGGGCTCTTCGTCCGGCTCCCGCCCCGCGAGCTGGCCGCACGCCGCCCCGATCTCTCCGCCCTGCGTGTGGCGCACGGTGACGGCCGGTGCGCGAGGATACAGGCGTTCCGCGAACGCCTCGACGGCGGCCGGCGTCGGCCGGCGATACGGAAGGCCGGGCACCGGGTTGTAGGGGATCAGGTTGATCTTGCTCGGCAGGTCGCGCGCGATCGCCGCGAGCCGGTCGGCGTCGTCGGCCCCATCGTTCACGCCCTCGATCAGAGTGTACTCGAGCGTGACGCGGCGCCCGGTGCGCAACCCGTACGCCTGGGCGGCGGGCAGGAGCTCGCGCAACGGCCAGCGGCGGTTGACCGGGACCAACACATCGCGCAGCTCGTCCGTGGTCGCGTGCAGCGAGAGCGCCAGTCCGAGCGCCAGCCCCTCGCCGGCCAGGCGCTCCATCTGCGGCACGAGCCCGCTGGTCGAGAGCGTGATCCGCCGGGCGCCCACGTTCATACCGAGTTCGTCGTGCATGATGCGCACCGCCTCGAGCACCGGCCCGTAGTTTGCCAGCGGCTCGCCCATCCCCATGAACACGAGATTGAAGCTCTCGTTCTCCCAGTGCTGGTCGTCCCCCATGATCAGGACCTGCGCCACGATCTCGTCGGCGCGCAGGTTCCGCTCGAGCCCCATGAGGCCCGTGGCGCAGAACGGGCAGCCGAGCGCGCACCCGACCTGGCTCGAGAGGCAGAAGGTGAGACCGCGATCGGCGCGCATCGACACGCACTCGACGCGCCTGCCGTCCTCGAGCGCGAGGACGTACTTGGTCGTCGCGCCATCGGGCGCGATCCGCTTGTGGGCGGCCGTCGGCAGCCGGAGCCGCGCCACCCGGTCCAGCCCCTGTCGCAGCAGCGGGGGCAGGTTGGTCATCGCCTCCGGGCCGAGGACATGCTTGCGATACACCCAGGTGAAGAGCTGAGACGCGCGATACGCAGGCAGCCCGAACTCGGCGAGCCGGGCGGCGAGCCGCAGGCGCGACAGCCCGAAGAAGCCCGGGGAATCGGGAACGGGTGGGTCAGGCGTGGGGAGATTCAAGGTCGTCCTTCGCGGCTCGTCCAGCCGGGCGAAAACTATCAGAGCCAAATCATTGCGGTCAATCCTGCCACTGTGGTATGCATGAACGTGCAATGAATCGAGCGAAAGCCAACCGCGGTCGCAGACACGAAGTCCTGGCCTGCACCGGAGTCGCGTCGCGGTTCAGGCTGATCCAGCTCCTCTCCGAGTCCGAAATGTGCGTCTCCGATCTGGCGATCGCCATCGGTCTGTCGC
>DATKKO010000136.1:0-8275 GCA_035542955.1 Terriglobales bacterium | reverse complement strand
CGGCCCGGTGCAGGGAGCGGGCGCGCCGGTAGTAGCCGAGACCGGCCCAGGCGGCGAGCACCTCGGCCTCGCTGGCGCGGGCCAGCGACGCGAGGGTGGGAAAGCGCTCGAGGAACGGCCGATAATAAGGAACGGCGACGGCGACCCGGGTCTGCTGGAGCATGACCTCCGAGACCCAGACGCGGTACGGGTCGCGCTCGCCGCGCCAGGGAAGGGAGCGGCGCCGCCTCGCGTACCAGGCGAGCAGCGCGCGCCGCAGCACAGGGGCAAGCCGGGGCGCGGCCACGCCGCCGGCCAGGGGTGCGGCTGTCCGGCGCGCCGGACCCTCATCGACAGGAGCATCACGCGACATGCCCGACCCCGATCGCGTCCGTGAGGACTTCGTCCGCCTCGTCCGCCAGCCCGAGCCCGCGATCGACCTGGCTCGCGCGGCTCTGCTGATCGCCGCCGAGTCCGACCCGAACGTGGACGTCGAAGGCGAGCTGCGCCAGCTCGAGGCGTGGGGTCGCGAGCTGCAGGAGCGGCTCCAGCCGGGCTGGAACAACCTGCAGAAGCTTGCGCGCCTGCGCTCGTTCGTCTACGAGCATCTCGGCTTCCGCGGCGACCAGCGCGACTACTACAGCCCGCGCAACTCGCTCCTCCACGAGGTGCTCCGCCGCCGGCGCGGCATCCCGCTCACCATGGGCATCGTGATGATGGAGCTGGGCTGGCGTGTGGGCATGCCGCTCGAAGGCGTCGGCTTTCCCGGGCACTTCCTGGTGCGGCTGAGCGGCGAGCCCGCCGACCTGCTGCTCGATCCCTACCTCGACGGCCGGACGGTGCACGAGGAGGACTGCCGGCGCATGCTGCAGGAGACAACCGGCGGCCAGGTCGAGTTCGGCGAGGAGCTGGTGGTCTCGGTGGGCAAGCTCGACATGATCGAGCGTCTGCTGCGCAACCTGAAGAGCGCGTACCTGCGGCAGGGCGACGACCAGGGCGCGCTGGCGGCCGTGGACCGCCTGCTCCTGATCGTGCCCGAGGACGCGAACGAGATCCGCGATCGCGGGCTGCTGCTCTTCCGGCTCAACCGCTGGGCGCCCGCGCTCGAGTGCCTCACGCGCTACCTCGAGCGGAAACCGGACGCCGCGGACCGCGACACGATCCGGGAGCACGTCCTCACCCTGCGCTACTACGTGGCCAACCTGAACTGAGGCACGCGCGCGGGTCAGGAGCCGGGCCGCCGCTCGCCGACCCCACCCGTGGCAGGTGCCCCGGCATCGCGGAGATCGGGCGTCTTCACCTGCGATCCCGTCCAGGCGCAGGCCAGCGTCACGCCGCAGCGCGGGCAGGGGATCTTCTCGGCCGCGCCCTCCTCGGCCGTGGGCATCCAACGCTCCACCTTCACCTGGCAGCCGGGCGTGTAGCAGAGATAGACACAGAGCGGCATCGTTCGCGTTTCCTTTCGTCGTTACAGGATTCGGGCCAGCCAGTGCAGGATGTTGAGCGCGAACTGGGCGTTGTCGAGGTCCGGCCGGTTCAGACCCATCCGCACCTCCTGCTTGCCCAGCAGCTGCGCGTCGGGGCCGACCACCTTCTGCGCCGCGAACATCGCCCCTTCGCCCAGCACCACCACGCGGCCCTTCCCCAGCGTGAACGCGACCGCCTGGAAGCGGCCCACGGCCGGCAGCAGGCCGGCCGCCTTCATGTCGTCGGTCAGCTGCGAGAGTCGCCGGGCCTCGGGATCGATCTTGCGCTGCGGCGCCCCGGCGGACGGCGGGTAGTCCGCGGCCGAGGGACCGAGAACGAGCAGGCCGTGGCTGCCCGGAGGGCCCAGCAGCGACTGCCCGGTGAACGTGGCGACCCGCTCGATGCGCTCGCTCTTGTCGCGCCCGCGCGTGATGGGGTGATCGGCGATCGAGCCCTGCGCCCGCGAGAAGAGGATGCAGCCCGGGCTGCCGGTCTCCGGGTCCATGCGATGCGGATCGACCGTCATGCCGAAGCTCATGGTCACGCCGAAGCCGCCGATCAGGTCGCGCATCGCGTCGCAGAACGGCGCGTACTCCGAGATCAGGAGCAGGCCTCCGCCCGCGCGGACCCAGTCCTGGAGCGCCGAGCACTCGGAGGCCTGGAAGGCGAGCGCGTGCGCGGACACGTTGGCGAAGTTGTCCCCGCCCATCGCGTCCGCGACCACCAGCACCTGGCAGGTCGCGAGCAGGGTCGGCGAGAAGCGCTGGACCCCGGGGATCACGCGGGCGCCGTCCTTCGCCAGCAGCGAGACGAAGGCCCGGTAGTGCTGGCGCATGCTGAAGTAGTTGTGGTGGGCCTGATCGATCATCACCACCGGGTGTTTGGCGGTGAACGCGGGATTCGCCACCTTCGGCACGAAGGTCGAGTCCTCGATCTGGTCGGCGCGCGCGGGCACCGCGAACAGCGACGAGAACAGCAGGACCGTGACGAGCGCGCGGGTCATGCGGGCCTCTCCTCGAGCGCCGACAGGCAGGCGGCGTGCGAGTCCTCGTCGAAGCACACGAGCAGCACGCGGCGGAACGGGAAGCGCTCGAGGCCGGCGCGGGCCTCGCGGACCGCGATCCCGAACGCGCGCTCGCGCGGGAACCCGTACACGCCCGTGCTGATCGCGGGGAACGCCAGGGTCTCGACCCCGTGGGCGGCGGCCAGCTCCATGGCGTTCCGGTAGCAGCTCGCGAGCACGCGATCCTCGTCGCGGTCTCCCCCGCGCCAGACCGGACCCACGGTGTGGATGACCCACTTCGCCGGCAGCCGGAAGCCCGGCGTCATGCGCGCCTCGCCCGGCGGACAGCCGCCGAGCGTGCGGCAGTGCGCGAGCAGCTCCGGCCCCGCGGCGCGATGGATCGCCCCGTCCACGCCGCCCCCGCCGAGCAGGCTCGAGTTGGCGGCGTTCACGATGGCGTCCACTTCGAGCTTCGTGATGTCGCCGCGATGGGCGGCCAGACGTTCGGACATGGCGTGGAGACCCCCGATGTCGCGCAGGACAGGCATGGAGAGCGCCCAAAAGCATACACGCTGCGTGGCCCGAGATCGAAGCGGACGCGGCCGGCCACTCCCGGGCGCTCGGTGCCCTGGCTCGGGCCGCAGGCTCCGCGCCCGAGGCGCCCCGAGCCCTCGGCCCGGGCCGCGCGCACCGACCGGCCTCGTCGGTCCGTCCGGCTTGAGACGGCGCCGCGCGCCCGCGTATGCTCTTCCGACGCGCTCGGGGCCGGGAGCCCGCCCCACAGGAGTTCCGATGAGCCCGTCCGGCAGCCTCGTCGATACGCAGGGCCGCGCCGTCCGCGACCTCAGGATCTCGGTCACGGATCGCTGCAACCTGCGCTGCGTCTACTGCATGCCCGCCGAGGGCATGCCGTGGCTGCCCCGGGAGGATCTGCTCACCTACGAGGAGATCGTGCGGGTCGCGCGGATCGGCCTCGATCTGGGCGTGAGCGCGATCCGGTTGACGGGCGGCGAGCCCACGGTGCGCGCCGACCTCACGGTGCTGGTCCGGGAGCTGCGCGCGCTGCGCGCCGACCTCGATCTCTCGCTCACCACGAACGGGCTCAAGCTCGCCGCGCTGGCCGAGCCGCTGCGCACGGCGGGGCTGACGCGGGTGAACGTGAGCCTCGACACGCTCGATCGCGCGCGCTTCCACCAGATCGCGCGCCGCGACCGTCTCCCCGAGGTGCTCGCCGGCCTCGCGGCCGCGAAGCGCACGGGCTTCTCGCCGATCAAGCTCAACGCGGTGCTCATGCGCGGCTTCAACGACGACGAGATCGTGCCGCTCGCGCGCTGGGCCCGCGAGCAGGGCTTCGAGCTGCGCACCATCGAGTGGATGCCGCTCGACTTCCACCATTCGTGGTCGCGCGAGAAGCTCGTGCCCGCGGCCGAGATCCTCGAGCGGCTCGATGCGGTGTTCCCGCTCGAGCCCATGCCCGGCGCCGACCCGAGCGCCCCCGCGGAGCAGTACCGCTATCGCGACGGCGGCGGCACGGTGGGCGTGGTCGCCTCGGTCACGCGACCCTTCTGCGAGCGTTGCGACCGGATCCGTCTCACCGCCGACGGCCAGATCCGCACCTGCCTGTTCGCGCTCAAGGAGCACGACGTGCGCGGCGCGCTGCGGGGCGGCGCGAGCGACCATGAGATCGCCGCGATCCTGCGCTCGGCCTGGCGGCGGAAGGAGCACGGCCATCTCGTCGACCATCCGGCGTTCGTGCAGCCGGCCCGCGGCATGAGCGCGATCGGAGGGTAGCCGGACGAACGCGAGCCGCGCGTCCACGTCCCGCCGCCGTGCGGCGAAGCGCGAGCCGGCCGCGACCGCGAAGCGCGAGCCGGTCGAGACCGCGGAGCGGCCGTCCCTTCTCCCCCCGCTGCGCGAGATCCTGAACCCGCGCGGGCCCTGGCTCGTGCCGCTCCTGCTGCTGCTCGCGAGCCGCATCTTCATCTGGAAGGTGCTGCCGTTCGCCTCCGAGGACGCGTACATCACCTTCCGCTACGCGCGGGACTTCGCCTCGGGGTTCGGTCTGGTCTACAACCCGGGCGAGCGCGTGTTCGGCTTCTCCTCGCCCCCGTGGACGCTGTGGTCGGCCGCCGGCTACGCGCTGCTGCGCAATCCCCTGCTGTGGACGCGCGCGACCTCGCTGGTCGCGGACCTGCTCACGCTGCTGCTCGTGGGGCGCATGCTCGAGCGCCACGCGGACCGGGAGGCGGGCGGGCCCTCCCCGGCCGCGATCTTCGGCTACTTCTTCGCGGTGTGGCCGTACTTCGGCGTGGTCTCCGCCTCGGGCATGGAGATGTCCGCGATGCTGGCGCTGATCGCGCTCACCGCCGCTCTCGCCACCCGCGGCAGCCCGATCGCGGGCGTGGCGCTCGGGGTGCTCGCCCTGTGGCGGCCCGAAGGGCTCGCGGCCGCGGCCGTGCTCGGCCTCGGCGCGCGGCCGCGGGCGCGCTGGATCGCGCTCGCGATCGCCGCGGCCGGCATCGGCGCGCTCACCTGGTACTTCGGCTCGCCCGTGCCGCAGAGCATGACGGCCAAGGCCGCGCTCTACGGGACGCCCGGCCCGTGGGCCGGCCGCTTCTGGTGGAACTGGGTGCTGCCGGTGATCGACACGAAGGCGCAGATCGAGGGCGGGCTCCTGCTCCCGTTCGCCGTGCTCACCGGCCCGGCGCTGGTCGCCGCGGTCGGGCCCCTGTGGCGGCGGCGGCGCTCGGCTCTGGCCTTCTTCGTCGCGGCGTGCCTGGTGATCTGGGCCGGATACGCGCTGCTCGGGGTGGCGTACTTCTACTGGTACCTGCTCGTGCCGCTCGGCGGCGTCGCCGCGCTCGCCGCGAGCGGGTTGCCGCGCCTCGTGCGCTCGCGGCTCGTCTACGCGGCGGCGGCCGTCCTCGTGCTCTCGTGCTGGTCGGTGGGCTACACGCTGTACGTGGGCCGGGCCCAGAACGAGTACAACGGATTCGCGCAGACCGCGCGTCTGCTGCGGGCCTCCGCCCGGCCGGGCTCCAAGGTGCTGCTCGAGCCGATCGGGATGGTCGGCTACGACTGCCCGCTGGCCGTCGTGGACGAGACCGGCCTCGTCTCGCCGGCCGTGGCGCGGCGCCGGCTCCAGGGCGCGGGCTGGTACACGGACACCGAAGCCGCCGAGCGGCCCGATTGGATCGTGATCCGCCAGGGCGTGCTGGCTTCGGGCCGGGGCTTCGCGGGCTTCGGCGCGCCGTTCCGCTCGTCCGCGGAGCGCGATTCGCTTCTCGCCCGCTATCAGATCACGGACCGCATCGGCGACGGGGAGAATTCGCTCGTCATCCTGAGACGCGTTCGTTCCTGAGTCCTTCACCGGGAGGTGATCTCCATGAACACCCGCAGCCTCTGGTCTCGCGCGCTGGTGATTCTCGGGCTCGCCGACGTGCTGATCGGCGCCATCGATCCGATCGAGGGCTCGTTCGTGATCCTTCCGGGCATGGCGGCGTTGTGGATCGGCGCGTGGGCCGGCAGGACCGCATCGCGGAAGCTGCTCGCCTGGGCGTTCCTGCTCGTCGCGGTCGGTGTCGCCGTCATGTTCGGGCTGACCGCGATGCACGGCATCGGCGGACGCACGGGCCGTTCCATGTGGTGGGCCCTGCTGCTGATTCCGTATCCGGTCGGCTGGGTCATGGGGCTGGTGGGCGCGGTCCGCTCGCTGATCCAGCTCTTCCGCCGGCCCGCCGCGCCGCTGCCGACCGCGCCCTGAGCGCGAACGCGGCGCTGGAGGCGCGGAGGCCGCGCCTCCAGCCAGGGTCCGCTCAGCGAATCCGGACCCGGCGCTCGTCGCGCAGCTCGGCGAGCAGCTCCGCTCCCGCCGCGTGGTCGGGGTGGAAGCGGAGCAGCGTGTCGAGCTGCGCCTCGGCCTCGTCGAGCCGGCCGCGGTGCTTCCAGAGCGCGGCCAGCGTGAAGCGCCCTTCGTCGCAGCGCGGCCAGAGCGCGACGCTGCGCAGCGCTTCGCGCTCCGCCTCGGCCTCGCGCCCGAGAAAGAGCAGCACGGCCGCGCGCTTCTGCGCGATCATCGCGCGGAACACGCGCTCGGTCCGGCTCACGTGCAGGGAATCCGCGATCGCCAGCTCGGTGAGCACGCGCGTCCACTCGCCGCGTCCGATCCCCTCGAGCGCGAGGCGCACGTGCTCCACCGCCGCGGGATCGAGCAGCATGACCTGCGGCCGGGCATCGGGCTCGAACTCGAGCACCGCGGCGGGACGCGCGATCGGTGAGCACAGCGCGCCATCGAGCGCGCCCATGCGCAGCGTGGTGTCGCGGTACCACGTCTGGAGCGCGCGGCTCCCGCCGTAGGCGTAGACGGAGGAGAGCGGCACGTAGTGGACGACGACACCGGAGTTCGCGGGCAGAGCCGGATGTTCGCGGTGCAGGGCCTCGCGGGTCGCGCGCATCAGGCGCTGGAGCCGGACCAGGCGCTCGAAGTCCAACCAGGCGCCGCGATCCGCGACCTCCTCGGTCACGATGGGCGGTGGCCCGGGGCTCAGGCCGAGCAGCACGAGCCGCGCCGCGACCAGCGCGGCGATCAGCCCCGGATGCGCCGCGTCGAGCAGGGCGACGAGCGCGATGCCGAGACCGACGCTGCCGAACTGGCTGCGGTCCGGCGCCCAGAACGGATGGACCGTGACCATGGTCGCCGAGGCCAGCGCGAACCAGAGCGCGCCCCACGCCACCCAGGGCAGCCGGCTCGCGAGGCGGCCGCGCGCCCGGCGGCTCGCGACGAAGGCGAGCGCCGCGACGAGCCCGATCGCGCCGACCGCGAGCGCCGCCGGCAGATCGAGCGGACCGGGGTGGAGCGCGAGATCGAAGATTGCCCGCACGCTGTTGAGCGCGGCCCAGTGGAAGCGGGCCACGAGGCTCGCGTGCGGCGCGCTCTCCATGCCGTGCGGCAGCGCCAGACCGACATGATGGCGGATCGCGGCGTAGGCCGCGCCCCACGCGAGCACGAGCGCCCCCGTGGCGGCGACCCAGCGCAGCCGCTCGCGGCGCGAGCGGACGCCCGGCAGCCACGGGAGCAGCAGCGCCGTGACCACCGCCACCTCCTTGCAGAAGAGCGCCGCGAGCAGGGCTCCCAGCGTCGTCGCCAGGCGCCGGCGCGACGCCTCGTGCAGCGCCAGCGCGGAGCAGAAGAAGAGGCCGAGATCCACGGACTCCGCGGGCCACGCGAGCAGGACGCGGGTCGACTCGGCGAGCAGCGGGAAGCTGGCCGCGGCCGCGGCGCACGGTCCGGACCAGCGGAGCCGCAGCGCGCGATAGATCAGGAGCGCGCCGAGCGCGAGCAGCGCGGCGTGGATCGCCGCCACCACGCCGGGCGCGCGCAGGAGCAGAGGACCGAGCAGGTCGTAGTAGCCCTGGTGCGAGAGCGGCCGCCAGAACGCGGCCGAGCCGCCGCCGTCGAGGAACGTGTGGCGGCCCTCGAGCAGCGCGCGATGGAGGAAGTCGAAGTCGTCGGCCACCGGCTCGCCGAGCGGCGCGCCCAGGCTCCGCAGCACGAGCGGCACCACCGCGAGCACGCTCGCCCAAGCCCAGGGGTCGCGCGCGGTCGGCGGGGGCTCGACGGGGGCGGCTGGCGGGCGCGCGGGGGTGGCGCTCGTCCCGGACGAGCGCGCCGGTGAGGGGAGCCGCGGCCTGGCCATCGCGGACCCGCTAGTCCTTCGGCTTCTCTCCCAGGAACATCACTTCCTCCTCCAGCGTGACGCCGAAGCGCTCGCGCACGCGCGCGCGCATGATCTCGGCGAGCGCGAGCACGTCGCGCGCCGTCGCGCG
>DATKKO010000135.1:0-5925 GCA_035542955.1 Terriglobales bacterium | reverse complement strand
GATGCGCGCCCGCCGGCACTCCGCCGTCCGCGATCAGCATGATCGGCGCGCCGCGACGCAACCTCACGGGCGCGATCTCCTCGCCCGCATCGGCCGCGGCCTCCTCGCGCGCGGGCGGCTCGAGGCCCTCGATCGCGATCTCGGTCCACGCGCCGCCTTCGAGATCGAGCCGCACGAGACGATGGTTGTTCGTGTCGGCGACGAACGCCTCGTCGCCCGCGACCGAGAGACCGCCCGGTTCGAAGAGGCGCAGCCCGCCGCGCCCGGACCCGCCTTCGGCACCCGGACCCGCGCCCGGCCGGCCGTCGCCGAACCGGGTCGCGGCCGTGCGCGCGGCCGGGTCCACGAGCTTGATCTTGTGGTTGTACGAATCCGCGACCAGCAGCCGTTCGCGCCATGCCGCCACGCCGAGCGGGTGCTGGAGCCGGGCCGCCGGATACGCGCCGTCCACGTCGCCGAAGTCGAACAACCCCTCGCCGATCACGGTGAACAGGCGCTCGTCCACGAGATCGAGACCGCGGATCGCGCTCACCTCGCTGTCCGCGATCCACAGCGTGTCGCCCGCGACCGCGAGCCCCGAGGGCTGCGCGAGCGCCGCGCGCTCGGCCGGACCGTCCTCGAGATCCTCGCGGCCCGTGCCGGCGTAGGCGCGGCCGAAGGCGTTGCCCAGCTCGAAGCGCCAGATCTGGTGCGTGCCCGCCATCGCCACCAGCAGCCGGCTGCCGTGCACCGCGAGATCCCAGGGCGAGTTGATCCCCTGCCGGACGCCGCGCGCGCCACCCGCGCGGTCGTTCGTCATCTCGCCCGTGCCGGCCCACGTGGATACTTCGCCCGTGGCCGGATCGACCGCGCGGATCAGATGGTTCTCGGTGTCCGCGACGAAGAGCCGGCCGCGCGTGAGCGCGAGGCCCTGCGGCGCGCGGAAGCTCGCGCGCTCCGCCGGGCCGTCCTCGCGTCCCGCTCGCCCCGAGCCGATCGCGCGCAGCAGCGGCGCGCGCCCCGACCGGTCCGGCCATCCCGCGATCACGACGCGATGGTGCGCGGTGTCCGCGATGAAGAGCCGCCCGGGCTCGCCCGCGCGGGGCGGATCGGCCAGCACCTTTCCCGGGAACGAGAGTCCCGAGGCCGAGCGCACGGCGGCCTCCGGGCGCAGCGCGATCGGCGAGGCGGCCAGCGTGCCGTTCCGCGCGTGCTCCTCGAGCAGGCCCTCGATCGCGCGCTCGAACCTCTCGCGCTCGCCCTCGCCCGCGTAGGTGAGCGCGATCCGGCCCGTCGGATCGACGAGCACCCGCGTCGGCCACGAGCGCGCGCCGTAGGCGCGCCACAGCTTCATGTCCTCGTCGATCACCACCGGATGCCGGATGCCGTAGCGCTGGATCGCCGCGCGCACGCTCTCACGCGCCGTCTCGTTCTCGAACTTGGCGGAGTGCACGCCGATCACGAGGAACGGCCGCCCCGCGAAGCGCCGCTCGAGGTGCTCGAGGTCGGGCAGGATGTGCATGCAGTTGATGCAGCAGAAGGTCCAGAAGTCGAGCAGGACGACCTGGCCCTTCAGCTCGCGCGCGAAGCGCAGCGGCCGATCGGTGTTGAGCCAGGCGAAGCTCCGCTCCAGCTCGGGGGCGTGGATGGTGGCGTTCAAGCAGGTCCTCCGCTGGCGGGCAGCCTAAGGCCCGGCGGCTTCCGCGCGCCAGCGCCGCCCATGGCCGAGCCTGCCGGGTCGGCGCGCGGGCGGCTTCGAGCGCCTACTCCTCGCCCTCGAGCCGCGCCGGGTACTCGGCGGGCAGCTCGCGCAGGTCCTCGACGAAGAGCGGAACGTCCGCGCGCTCCGGCGCGCCCGGCCCCTCGCCCACGCGGATGATCTCGTAGAGCGTCGTGCGCTGGGCGGGCGTGAAGCCGGACTCGCGGATCAGGGTCTCGATCTCGGGCTGCGTGACCTTGCTCAGGTGGCCGGTCGCGAGGTGGACGGATTCCTCGAAGAGCGTGCCCCCGAAGTCGTCCGCGCCGAAGTGGAGCGCGATCTGCCCGGTCTTCTTGCCCTCGCCGAACCACGAGGCCTGCACGTGGTCGAAGTTGTCGAGGTAGAGCCGCGCGGCGGCGAGCACGCGCAGGTAGCGCGAGGCTCCGGCGACCCGCGGCACGCGGGATTCCATCGGCGTATTGCCGCGCTTGTAGGACCAGGGCACGAACGCCGTGAATCCCCCGGTCTCGTCCTGCAGGTCGCGGATCGAGTCGAAGTGCTCGACGATCTCCGCGTCGGTCTCGACGTGCCCGTACATCATGGTCGCGGTCGAGCGCATGCCCGCGCGGTGCGCCTCGCGGTGGACCTCGAGCCAGGCCTCGGGCCCACCCTTCCGCACGGAAACGCGCTGCCGCACGCGCCGCGCCAGGATCTCGGCGCCGCCGCCGGGGAGCGTGCGCTGTCCCGCTTCGACCAGCGCGTCGAGCACGCCGCGGATGGTGAGGCCGGAGACCGTGGCCATCTGCCGGATCTCGGGCGCCGAGAAGAAATGCGGCGTGATGTGCGGGAACCGCCGCCGCGACTCGCGCACGATCCCGGTGTAGAAGGACCAGGGGATCTCCGGGTTCAGGCCGCCCTGCAGGAGCACCGTGGTCGCGCCCGCCCGATCCGCGTCCTCGATCAGGCGCATCACGCCCTCGAGGTCGTGCGTGTAGGCGTCCGGCGTGTTCGCGCCGGGCCTGCAGGAGAAGGCGCAGAACTGGCACCCCACCGTGCAGACGTTCGTGTAGTTGGGGTTCGTGTCGAGCACGTAGGTGACGAGCGCCGGATCGGTGCGGCGCGCGCGCGCTTCCGCGGCGAGCGCGCCCAGCTCGAGCAGCGGCGCCTCGGTGAGGAGGAAGACGCACTCAGCGGCGCTCAGCCGCTCGCCGCCGCGGACCTTCTGCTCGATGTTCGACCACACGTGGACGTGCCCTCGGGGGTGCCGGAAGGGGCACGCAGTGTACAACAGCGCACCGGGCCATCGAACCGCACCCTCGTCCGTCGACGGGACGACTCAGGAGCCGATGCCCTTCAGCCTGCGGAGCTCCGCGACGAACGCGCGGGCGTCGGCTTCCGAGAAGCTCGCCATCACGTCCCCGTTGTCGACATCCAGGTCATCGAACAGCTCGTCCCGGTCACGGGTGACGAGGATCAGGCGGCCGTCGCGATACCGCGCGTCCCGCACCTCGTCCAGCGGACAGCGCAGGCTGTGATCGAGCATCTCCCGGACGCCGTCGATCACCGCCCCCTTGATCAGGTTCGCGAGGAAGCCTTCGTCGCGGTCGCGGTCGTCGCGCAGCTCCCGGTCGATCCGGCGCATGGTGCGATCCGAGAGCTGGAGGATCACGTCGCGGCGGTCGAGCAGCAGATCCACGGTCTTCTGCTCGTTGCTGATGGCGAAGGTCGCGCGGCCCATCGCGCAGCGGGGCGCCCAGAACGCCGACGAGCCGCAGCCGTTGCACCGGACGACACAGCAGTTGTGATGGTGATGGCGCGCCCAGGCGGCGGGCGGGGGCAGGAGAGCGAGCAGCACGAGAGCGAAGGCGGCGGTCTTCATGGCGGAACCTCCCGGCACGCGGAGTCGCGGGCGACACGCCTGCTACGGTCCCGAGCCCGGTCAGGTTGCGCGGGGCGGGATCGCCGGGACGCGGCTCGGATCCCGTCGGGTCGTGCGCGGGGGCGAATGCCGGAGCGGATCTCCCCGCATCCTCCGGCGCCGACGATATTTCACTGGCCTGCGGACTCAGCCGGGGTTAGCCTGCGGGCAGGCTCACGGAATCGCGTGCAGGGGGTCCGGGCGTTCCCGGCCCGCTTCCCCACCCCGCTCTCATGGATGTCCTGCGGCCGCCCGCACGCACCGCTTCGTACCTCAGGACGAGGTGTCCCCGATGCGACGGTTCCCTGTCCCGCTGGTCCCCCGTGTTCTCCGTTCCCTGCGGTCCTTCCTCCCGGTCGCGCTCCTCCTCCTCCTCGCTCCCGCCCTCGCCCTCGCCGCGGGCAACGGCAAGCTCCAGATCCATCACATCGACGTCGGCCAGGGCGACGGCATCCTCGTGATCTCGCCGCTCGGCGAGACCGCGCTGATCGACGACGGCACGTACACGGACTGCAGCGGGATCAAGTCCTACCTGCAGTCGCTCGGCCTCACCACGGTGAAGTACCACTTCACGACGCACTACCACTCCGACCACATCGGCTGCATCGACGATCTGGCCGCGATCGGCATCACCATCGGCACGGCCGGCTACGATCGCGGCGGCTCCTACTCGAGCGGCGTCTACACCGCCTACGTGAACACGCTGGGCGCGAAGCGAACCACGATCGCGAAGAACCAGGTGATCACGATGGACGCGGGGCAGGCGAACCCGGTCACCATCAAGTGCGTGGACCTGAACGGGGCGGGCGTCTACTCGGGCTCGGACGAGAACGCCCTGAGCACCGTGTACCTGCTGAGCTACGGCGCCTTCCAGGAGGTGCTGGGCGGCGATCTGTCCGGCGCCTCCGGCAGCAACGTCGAGGCCGCGGTCGGCCCCGAGGTCGGGGACGTCGAGATCTACAAGGTCCACCACCACGGCTCGGCCACCTCGACCACCACCGGCTGGCTGAACGCCACCACGCCCGAGGTCGGCATCATCTCGGTGGGCGACGGCAACTCCTACGGGCATCCGACCTCGACCGCCCTGACGAACCTGCACAACAAGAGCGTGCACACCTACTGGACCGAGACCGGCGCGGGCGTCTCGCCCAATCCGAGCTGGGACAAGGTGGGCGGCACGATCGTCGTCCAGGCGCAGCCCGGGAGCGGCGCCTCCTACACGGTCGCGGGCAGCGGCTTCACCGACACCTACTACAACGGCGGCGGCGCGCCGCCACCGCCGAGCCACGCCCAGCAGGTGGCCACCGCCATGACGATGCTCAAGGGCAGCATCACGACCGGGGACGTCTCGCGGCTCGCCGCGGACGACGCCAACCGGGTCTCGGTCGGAGCCGGCGTGGAGAGCGGCAACTACGTGACCGACTGGTACGGCTCGGTGACGCTGGCGCATCCGCCGCTCAACCTGACCGTTACCTACGACGGGAACTATACGATCTCGCGCACCCAGTACCTCTATCTGTGGAACTTCGGCACGAGCGCCTGGGTCCAGATCAACTCGGCGAGCGTGGGCACGACCGACGTGACGAAGACCTGGTCCACGACCTCGCCGGGCAGCTACGTGTCGGCGACGCGCGAGGTGCGGCTCCGCGTCCGCGGCAGCACGCGCTCAGCGGGCAGCTACACCTGCCGCGGTGACTACCTGGCGTTCGACTACGACTACACGTCCGGGACGCAGGCGGTCTACATGCCGCCGGAGTCGCCCGCGCCCGCCGGGGACGGGATCGCGCTGGCGCTCGCGCCCAACCCCGCCTTCCGCTCGACGAACCTGAGCTTCACGCTGGGACGCGAGGCCGACCTGCGGCTCGACGTCTTCGATCTCGCCGGCCGCCGCGTCGCCACGCCGTTCGCGGGGCACGCGCAGGCGGGCACGACTCGCGTGGAGTGGACGCTGCGCCGCGCGGACGGCTCGCCGGTTCCCGCCGGCATCTACTTCGCGCGGCTCGAGGGCCTGGGCAAGGCCACGGTCGCGCGTCTCGTGGTGCTCGGCCGCTAGACCGAGCCTGACGCTCGCCGGCGCACTCGGGGCCCGCCGCAGCGCGGGCCCCGCGCCGACCGGCGCGGAGCGCGGCCAAGCGCGGGCCGCGCTCGCGCACTTCGGACTCCTGGAGAACGCACATGACGCTGGATCCCCGCAGCCCGACGGCCGAGCGGAAGGCGCCGCTCGCGCTGGACAAGATGCTCTGGCATCCCACACCGCTCTTCAGCCAGGTCACGCTCCTGACCACGCTCAACGAGGACGGCGCCTCGAACGTCGCGCCCAAGAGCCTCG
>DATKKO010000134.1:0-14428 GCA_035542955.1 Terriglobales bacterium | reverse complement strand
CCGCGGTCGATGCCGTGACGGGCGCGGTGCTGCCGTGGGCGCCGGACCCGAACTCGGTCCCCTACAGCCTGGCAGCGGGCGATTCGGTCCTCTACGCTGCAGGCGCGTTCACCAGCATCGCCGGCCAGACCCGGGGCCGGGGCGCCGCCTTCTCGATCTCGACCGGCGAGCTGCTGCCCTGGGACCCGGCCGCCAACGATCGCATCACCTGCCTGTTCGTGACAGGCCCGTGCATCTATGCCGGCGGCTCGTTCACGCTCGCCGGCAACGATCCGCACCAGTTCCTCGCCGCGCTCGATCCCGTGTCCGGAGCCGCGCTGCCGTGGGTCGCGAGCCCGGACGCCGCCCCGAGCACGCTCGGGGCGGATGCCTCGGCCGTCTACGTCGGCGGCAACTACACCACGGTCGGCATGCAGCCGCGATCCAACCTCGCGGCCATCGACTGCGCGACCGGGGAAGTGCTGCCATGGGATCCGGGTGCCAACGCCGCGGTGTTCGCGCTTCTCGCCCAAGACTCGACGGTCTACGCGGGCGGCACCTTCGGGTACATGGGGGGATTGCCGCGCAGCGGACTGGCCGCGGTCGATGCCGCCACAGGTGAGGTCCGGGCGTGGACGGCGGACGCGAATGCGTCCGTCCATGCCCTGGCCGTGAGTCGCTCGTCGCTCTACGTCGGCGGCGAGTTCACGTCTCTCGGGGGACAAACGCGCAATCACCTCGGCGCTGTCGACGTCGCGACGGGGACGCTCCTCGGCTGGAACCCGGGCCCGGACGGGAGCGTGCTGGCGATGGCGGCGACCCATACCGCGCTCTACGTGGCGGGCGCGTTTGCCAACATCGCCACGCAGCCTCGATACCGGCTCGCCTCGTTCTCCACCGCGAACGGCGCCCTTCGCTCCTGGAATCCGAGCGCGAGCGGCACCGCGGCGACGCTCTGCCTCGCTTTGGGGAAGGTGTACGTGGGAGGCGAGTTCAGCTCGATGGGTCCCCACGTCGTGCGTCGCATGTGCGCGGTGGACACGGCGAGCGGCCTGGTCCAGGAGTGGCAGAACGTCGGGACCGACGACCGGGTCAACGCGCTGGCCGTGAGCGACGGCCTGCTGTTCGCAGGCGGCGATTTCATCGTCATCGGGAACGAGATGCGCTCCTATCTCGGCGCGCTCGACGCCACGACCGGGTTGATGCAGCCCTGGCTCTTCAACGCATCCGATCCCGTCTGTGCGCTCGCGACGCACGACTCGACGCTGTACATCGGCGGGGCATTCGTCAGCCTCGGAGGCATGCCGAAGCACGGCCTCGCCCGCATTCCGGGTCCGTTCGGCTACGCGCCGCTCCAAGCGCAGCTCCTCTCCCCGGCCGGCGGCGCGGAGCTGGCGCGGGGCGCGACGGTGCGACTGCTCTGGTCCGCGAGCGGCGGCACGGCCGACGTGCAATCGGTCGACCTGTACCTCTCGCGCAACGGGCCCGGCGGGCCCTGGGATCTGATCGCGGCCGGCATCGTGAACACGGACGCCTACGATTGGACCGTGACGGGGCCGGAGACGGAGGAGGCGTTCCTCCGCCTCGACGCGCGCGATTTCGTGGGAGCGTTCGCGACGGCATACGCGGGGCCCTTCTGCATCCTGGGCTCGTCCACGCCCACGCTGATCGAGCGGTTCACCGCGGCCCGAACTGCCGCGGGAATCCGCATCGAGTGGGAGCTGGGTCAGTCTTCCGCGTTCACGGCGATCCGACTCGAGCGCGGCGAGTCCGCGGACGGGCCGTTCGCGGCACTCACCCCCGAGCTGGCGCCGATCCCGGGGGTCGTCGTGGTCGTCGACTCGTCCGCCGCTCCGCAGCTGAACTGGTGGTACCGGCTGAGCGGGAGACTCCGCAACGGAGGATGGTTCGTGGGCAGCCCGATTCCGAGCGGGCCCGGCATCCCGTGCGCCTTCGCGCTCTCCGCGCCGTCCCCCAATCCCTGCACCCGTGAGGCCACGTGCGTCCTCGACATCCCGCGCACAGCCCATGTCCGCCTGAGCGCGTTCGACGTGCAGGGTCGTGAAGTCGCTCTGCTGGCGGAGGGCACGTATCCGGCGGGGAGTCGCCGAGTCGCGCTGGATGCGAGCCGGATGGAACCGGGTCTGTACTTCGTTCGCCTGCAATCCCCGGGGATCGAGGTCGTCCGCCGTCTCGTGCGGCTGAGGTGACGTGGAGCGGCCGTCGGTCGAGGCAGTTGTTCCGACCTGCTGACGGGGAAGCCTCGGCAGCCTGATCTCACGCGTGCCGGCGCGGTCCCCGGGCATTCCAACCTTCCGAGCCACCCTCCGGTCGAAGGCCACGAAGAACGAAAGCGGGACCCGCACTCGCGGGACCGCCCGGGAGGTGGCACATGGGCAGGGATCACAGGACGGGCATCCTCCTCGCCGCATCGGCCGCCGTGCTGATCGCGCTCGAGCTGGGCGCCGTGGGTCTCGCGACGCCCCGCGTTCGCAGCCTCGTGACCGGCCCGCGGGCGGTCGCGGTGATGCGGGCCGGCGCCGCCGTGGCCCGCGGGGTCGCGCGCCAGATGGTCGCGACGCTGGTGCCGGCGCGCCGGATGGCCTGCGTGCCGAGGTGCCCGCGGGGATAGTCCCTCCGCACGCGCACGCGAGGCGCTGCCGGGAGCAGAACGAGTCTCACGAGAGGGTCGCCTGACGGCGCGGGCCGGGGCTTGCACCTCCGCCCGCCGGGTCCGCGTCGTCGGCCCACGGCGTCCGCTCGCGCGTGACGCGGGCGATCGCACGCGCGCCTGCTCCCGCCGTTGCGCCGCTACGGCTCGCGCATCCGGTAGCCCACGCCCGGCTCGGTGACCAGCCAGCGTGGGTGGCTCGGGTCCGTCTCGAGCTTGTGCCGGAGCTGCGCCATGTACACGCGCAGATAATGATGCTGCGACGTGTAGCCGGGCCCCCAGACCTCGCGCAGGAGCTGCTCGTGCGTGAGCACGCGGCCCGCGTGCTTCGCGAGCGTGGCGAGCAGGCGGTATTCGATCGGCGTGAGCCGCACCTCCTCGCCCGCGCGCTCCACGGTGCGGCGGCCGAAGTCGATCGCGATGTCGCCGAACGTCATCTCGCCCGGCTCGCCCTCGCTTCCGCGCGCCCCGTGGCGGAGCGCGACCCGGACCCGCGCGAGCAGCTCGCCCATCGCGAACGGCTTGGTCACGTAGTCGTCCGCTCCCGCGTCGAGCGCCCGGATCTTGTCGTCCTCGCGGCCGCGCGCCGAGAGCACGACGATCGGCACGCGCGACCACTCGCGCACGCGCCGCACCACCTCGAAGCCGTCCGTGTCGGGCAGACCCAGGTCGAGGAGCAGCAGATCCGGCGCGCGCGTGGCCGCCTGGGCGATCCCGTCCTGGCCGGTCGCGGACTCGACGACCGTGAAATCCTGCGCCTCGAGGGCGGCGCGGAGGAACTTGCGGATCGGCGCCTCGTCCTCGATCACGAGCACGACCAGCGGCGCGCCGGCGGGGGCCTCGCCGCTCACGGAGTGGCCGCCTCCCGCACCACGGTGGAGGGCGCCTCCGTGCCCAGCTCGCCCTCCCAGCGCGCGATCACCGTCGTGGCCAGACAGTTCCCGATCACGTTGAGCGACGTGCGCCCCATGTCCATCAACTCGTCGATGCCGAGGATGATGAAGATCGGCTCGACCGGCAGGCCGAACGACGCCGCGGTACCGAGCAGGATCACGAGCGCGGCGCGGGGCACGCCAGCGACGCCCTTGCTCGTGAGCATGAGCGTGAACACGAGGAAGAGCTGCTGGCCGAGCCCCAGGTGGATGCCCGCGGCCTGCGCCACGAAGATCGCGGCCAGCGAGAGGTAGAGCGAGGTGCCGTCGAGATTGAAGCTGTCGCCGGTGGGCATCACGAAGGCGACGATGCGCCGCGGCACGCCGATCGCCTCCATCGCCTCCATCGCCCGCGGCAGCGCGGCCTCCGAGCTGGTGGTGGCGAAGGCGAGCGACACCGGCTCGGCGATGGCGCCGACGAATCTCCGGATGGGGAGGCGGATCACGAGCGCCACCGGGAACAGCACGAGCAGCAGGAACGCGGCGATCGCGGCGTAGAGCGTGGCCAGCAGCTTGGCGAGGTTGACCAGGATCCCGAGCCCCATGTGGCCGACGGTGTAGGCGATGGCCGCGCCGACGCCGATCGGCGCGAAGTACATGACGATGTTCGTGAACTTGAACATGGTCTCGGCCAGGCTCTCGACGAACGAGAGCAGCGGCCGGCGCCGGGTCTCGGGGATCAGCGCGAGGGCGATGCCGAACACCACCGCGAAGACCACGACCTGCAGGATCTGCCCCTCGGAGACCGCCTTCGCGATGTTCTCGGGGAACACGTGCAGGATGACGTCGGCGGGCGTCTGCTTCACCACCTCCATCGCCTCGGCCTTCGGCGCGGGCGGCAGGTGGATGCCGCGGCCCGCGTGCGAGATGTTGATCGCGGCGAGGCCGATGAGGAGCGCGAGCGTGGTGATGACCTCGAAGTAGACGAGCGCCTTCACGCCCATGCGCCCGACCTGCTTCAGGTCCGCGTGCCCCGCGATCCCCACCACGAGCGTGGCGAAGAGCAGCGGCGCGATGATGGTGCGGATCATGCGCAGGAAGATCAGACTCAGCAGCCGGAGCTGCACGGCGACGTGCGGCAGGTCGTGCCCGATCTCGGCGCCCAGCACCATGGCGACCAGGATCCAGGTGGTGAGCGTGCGGCGGCGAAGCCCGAGCGCGAGGAGCCCGGCGATCACGAGCCAGCGCGAGCCGAGGAGCAGCGCGGCGGGAACGGACGCGAGCCGCGAGAAGTCGAGCGTGGCGAGCACGGCAGCGATCAGCAGCAGGCCCGCCAGCAGGAGATGGAAGGCCCCATCACGGGTGGGTGCGCGGCGCACGGCCATCTTCTGAAACTAGGCGGGTCCGCTGCCGAACGCAACGTGGGTCAGGGCACAGGGCACGAGGCGCGGGGCGCGGAGCTCTCTTTGCGCGACACGGCTTGCTCGGCCATCCCTGGCCTCGCTCGCGCCTAAGGAGCAGGTCGCCCGGTCCGCATCCAGCGGCTGCGGGCGACCCGCTCGTTGTCGCGAAAGAGCCCCCGCGCCATTCAGCACGAACCCTCACCTCAGCAGCGGCACGCGCTGGGCGAGGCGTTGATCGTTCACCTCGAGCCGGGCGATGTAGAGCCCTGGACGCACCTCGCGCCCCTCGCCGTCCCGGCCGTCCCAGGGGACCGAGTACGCGTTCGGGCTCTGGATCCGCGGCGTGAGCAGCGTGCGCACGAGCCGCCCCTGCGTGTCGTAGACGCGCAGAGCCACGCGCGCCGCGACCGTGAGCGTGTAGAGCAGCTCGGCCGAGCCGCGCGCCGGCGTCGGCCGCGCCCGGGCGAAGCTCGCGGCCGGCGGCGCGGGCGGAGTCACGGACGTATCGACCCGCGCGACGATCTCGCGAACGTCCCCCTCCGTGCCGGGGAAGGCGATCGTCTGGAGGCAGTACCAGAGCCCGCCATCCGGACCCACCTGCCATTCGCTCACGTTCGCGAAGCCCTGTCCCCAGTCGGTCGCCGACGGCTGCCCGTCCTCCGGCGCGGCCAGCGCCCACGCGTTGCCGCTGCCGTGGAGCCGTCGCAGGAATCCGAGGTAGTAGTCGCCGAAGAAGGAGTCGCCCTCGTAGGACGCGGGGAACCCTCTCGCGGATCGCGCGGGTCGCCGGTACACGCAGCCGCCGATCACGACCGCCGCCGTCCCCGCCCGGTTGTAGGCGTAGATCGGAGCGTCGCCCGGCAGGAGCGGATTTGGGCACGAGATGGCGAACGGCGCCGGACCCTCGAGCAGCGGCCAGCCGAAGTTCCTTCCGCCCTGCGCGGCGCGGTCGATCTCCTCCCAGGTCGCCTCGCCCGCGTCGCCGACGAAGAGCGCCCCGTCGAGCGGATCGAACCCGAAGCGGAAGGGGTTGCGGAGGCCCTCGGCCCAGACGAGGCGCGCGTTCGAGTCCGGCGCGGAGGCGAAGGGATTCCCGCTCGGCGTGATGAGCGCGCGCGGCGCCGGCCCGCCCGCGCCGGAGGGGAGCCGGGAGACGTCGAGCCGCAGGATCTTGCCGACGAGCGCCGAAGAGTCCTGCGCAGCGCAGTGATCCAAGTCGTCGCCGAGACTCGCGTAGAGCATGCCGTCGGGCCCGAAGCGAAGCGTGCCGCCGTTGTGGACGGGAGCGGCGTCGGGCGCGTCGTTCAGCAGGTCGTAGCGCGTGGCCGGATCCACGGTGAGATGTCCGTCCTGCACCATGACCAGCTCGCCCGAGGCGGTGTAGCGGGAGATCCGCACGTGCGGGCCCGCCGCGTCGTCGCAGTGGATATAGAGGTAGGGGCGCGCGGGCCAGCCGGGATCGACCGCGATCCCGAGCAGGCCCTGCTCCCCGCCCGCGGTGTTCACGTCCGGCAGCGTGACTACGGGATCGATCACCGCGAGCGTGTTGTCCACGAAGAGCCGGATCTTCGCGCTCTTCTGCTCGATCACGAGCAGGCGGCGGTCGGGAAGGAACGCCATGCCCACGGGAAGCTGGAGCGCGGGCCTGGGTGCCGTGACGAGCGGGCGCAGGTCGGCGAAGCCGGTGGGCACGACGGTGGCCCCTGCCCGGCCGGGCACGCACAACGCCGAAGCGATCGCGACCGCGGCCGCGACCGCGCGGGGCCACGCGAGAAGGCAGCGGATGGTGGTCGCCTCCGGGGGAGGGATGGGCGCGATTATAATGCCGCGCTGCGGCTCGACGAGGCCGGAGAACGATCAGGCGCGCAGGTGGTCGAGCAGGATCTTCACGCCGATCGCGATCAGCGCCAGCCCGCCCAGGACCTCGGCCCGCCGGCCCCACAGGATTCCGAGCCGCTCTCCGAGCATCATCCCCGCCGCCGTGAACGCGGCGGCGACCACGCCGATCACCAGCGCGGGCACGACGATCGTCGCTCCGAGCATCGCCAGGCTGAGCCCGACCGCCAGCGCGTCCACGCTCGTCGCCACCGAGAGCAGGACCAGCGACCAGCCGCGCGTCGCGTCCATGCGCGGGTGCCGCTCCCCCGGGCGTGTGGTCGCCGCCGACCACGCGAGGTGCACTCCGACCGCGAGGAGCAGCGCGAAGGCGATCCAGTGATCGATGCGCGCCACCCGGCTGTGCACGGCATAGCCCACGCTCCAGCCGAGGACCGGCATCAGCGCCTGGAACAGGCCGAAGTGGAAGGCGAGCCGGAAGACCCGGCGCGGCGACGCCCTGCCGTGGCTGAGGCCCGCCACGATCGCCACCGCGAAGGCGTCCATCGCCAGCGCGCAGGCGATGGCCAGCAGGGCGGGCCAGCTCAGGACGACGACTCCGTGCGATTCCGACCGGTGGGCGCGCGCGGGCGGCCGGCCGTCATCCGTTCCCGTTGGGATAGCGCGCCAGCGCCAGATCGACGATCTCGCCGATCAGCTCGGCATAGGAACGGCCCGACTTCTTCGCCGCGAGCACGAACTCGGCGCTCGGCAGCAGGTAGGGGTTCGGGTTCACCTCGAGCACGTGCAGCGTGCCGTCCGCCGAGAGCCGGAAGTCGATGCGCCCGTAGTCGCGCAGGTGCAGCACCTGGTACGCCTGCACCGCCGTCTCGCCGAGCTTCTTGACGAGGTCCTCGTCGAGGTCCGCGGGGAGCAGCGGCTTGGTCTTCTCGTAGGCCTCGGTGCCCTCCTCCCACTTCACCTCGGTGCCGGCGATGCGAGGCGTGCCGGCCGGGAGCTTCGAGAGGTCCAGCTCGACGACGGGCAGCGCCTCGGGTTTCTCGTTCCCGAGCACGGCCACGTACAGCTCGCGGCCCTCGATGTACTCCTCGATCAGCGCCGGCGAGTCGAACTCGGCGTGGATGTAGTCGATTCGCTCCATCAGCTCCTTGATCGAGGTGCAGACCGCGCCGAAGTGGATGCCGATCGAGCCGTCCTCGCGCGCGGGCTTCACGATCACCGGGAACTGGATGTCGTGCGAGTGCTCGGTGCGCCCGCGGTAGACGGTGGCGAAGTACGGCGTGTGGATGCCGTGGAAGGCGAAGATCTTCTTGGCCAGCGCCTTCTCCTGCGCGAGGTAGAGGCCGTGCGAGCCGGCGCCGGTGAAGCGGCGATGGAGCATCTCGAGGAAGCCGGCGATGTAGCTGTCGTGGGAATCGTCGCCGCCGAAGGACTCGCTGAGGTTGAAGATCAGGTCCGTCTCGGAGTGCGCAAGCTCGACCAGGCTCTCGCGCGTGCCGTCGACGCGCAGATAGACCGGGCTGTGCCCGACCTCCTTCAGCGCCTCGTAGACGTCCGCGACGTCCTCGTCGGGCGGCTTGCGCTTGGGACGGGTGCCTTCGGCGCGCTCCTCCTGCTCATCCCACCAGTAGTCGTAGAGCACGCCGATCCGCAACTTCGCCATGGCGGTCCTCGCCTTCTCGATCGGGCCCCCGTTCCTCGGCGGCCCTGCGTCGGCCTCAGCCCGGGAAGCTCACGACGGGTCGTGATCTCCCCGGGCTCACGTCTGCTCGAAGCGCCGGCGCGTGAGGTAGTTCATCGCGAGCGTGGTCCCGTACGCCGTCAGCTCGACGAGGACGTCGGCCTCGCGGCCCTCCTCGGCGAACAGCCGCAGATCCCGGGAGGCGCGCACGATCCGCTCGATCAGCGCGCGCACCACGGGGCGCCGCACGCCCGTCCAGTACGTGATCTTGTCGGTCAGCACCTTGCGGTGCTCCTCCACCAGCTCGCTCGCGGGACGGATGCCCTTCCGGCGCCGGCCCTGCGGGATGAAGAGGTCGCTGAGATCGGCTTCGAGCGCCACCTTCACCGCCGCGCCGTTCCGGCGCGTGAGCCTGCGGTAGTACTGCTCGACCGTGACCTTCAGGTCCTCGACCGGCACGTCGAAGTCCCCGGTCGAGACCACGGGCTCCTGGGCCCGGACCCGTCGAACGACACGATCAACATACCGCAACTTGCGGATCGCGGGCCACGACTTGTAGCGGGTCCGCCATTGCGAGCGGGGCGTCATCCACACCGCGAAGGTCTCGGCGAAGTCCTCGTCCGGGTGCTTTTGCGCGTACCAGCCCGCGATGTGGCGGACGAACTTGCGGCTGAACGGGACCGGCCGGTATTCGTTCCGATAGCGCCGGTTGAAGGGGCCGAAGAGACGGCGCCACTCGGGCTCGACGAAGAGCCGGTAGGCGTAGTTGAAGGCGTGCCCCGTCTCGTGGCGCAGGTACATCATGATCTCACGCTCGTCCTCGAGATCGTTCATCTCGCGCTCGAGCCGGGCGAGCTGCGGATCGGCGAGGTAGAACGGGATGCCGATCACCGGCTGCCCGTCGGGACAGCCCCACTCGTCGGTGAGGTAGCAGACCGGGTGGAAGAGCTTGAGGCCCTTCCGCTCGAGCTCGCGATAGAGCTGCTGCACGAAGCGCTCGACGGGCGAGCCCTCGAGCCGCAGCCCGAGCTGGCTGATGCGCTTGCCGAGCAGCTCGCGCACCTCGGGGATCTTCTCGAAATCAGCCACGGCGAGATGCTAGCGGGAGGCGGGTGCGGCCACAACCCGGAGGCACGGGGCGCGCCACCGGACGCGATGAGGCCGGGGCGGGGCGGCGCCCCTCGCGTGAAGCGGCCCCCGGGCGATGCCCGGGGGCCGCTCCTCGGCACGCGATCCGGCCTCAGTCGCAGCCGGCGGGCCTCGTGTAGTGGATCGTGATCACGTTCTCCGGGTGCGCGACCGCGCCGGTCGCCGGATCAACGCCATCCACGCAGCGCCCGCTCCCGGGATAGTCCTCGCAAAGGTCGCAGTCGCAGACCTGGATGCTCACCTTCAGGTCGCCCGTGGCGAATGGATTGCCCGTGGCCCCTCCCGGCCTGAAGCTGAGCGCGGCGATCGGCCCGCCGATATCGGGCGTGCCCGTCGCATTCAGGTAGGTCCACGACGTGTCGCGGCCCGAGAGATTCTTGCCGTAGAGCGTGACGCGGAAGCGGATCGGCATCTGCGTCGAGGGCCCGCCCGGAGGCGGAACGCCGCTCCGGAGAGAGTAGGCATCGGGATCCGTGCCGATCAGGTCGAGGCTCAGCTCGCAGCTCACGCTCTGCCCCTCGATCGGCCGGAACGCGGGGTCGCTCCGCACGAGAGCCGGCGCCTTGTCCACGTAGAACGTGAGGATCTTGCGCCGCTCCGCGCGTTCCGCCTCCGTGCCGCCGCCCGCGTCCACGCGATCCGCGAGGCCGATGGGATCGGTGATCTGATTGTCGAGAAGGCCATCCGAGTCTTCGGCCCGCGCCAGGGCGTAGGCCTTGCCCGCGCGGACCATGGACCAGTAGCCGGCCAGGTGGGGCGCGCGGAACACGGATGTCGGACGGTAGTCGGGATACATCGACGTCTGCGCGGGGAGCGCGCGCATTCCGTACGGCGTGAGCTTCCAGGGCACGACCAAGCGGAAGCCGATCGGCGAGCCCGCGAGCCCCTGATCGTTCAGCACCGCGTAACGCACGGGATCGCCCGCGTAGCCCGGCGGCAGCGCGGGGTCGGCGGGATCGACCCGCGGCACGTACTTCGAGTCCTTGTCGTAGCCGCCGTTCACGAGCACGACCCACGAGTTGACGTGGACCGTGTCGCCCTCGGTGCGCGCGTAGATGCGGTTCTCGTAGATCTCGTAGAACGTGCGCCGCGAGAAATCGCCCCGCACGGGACGGCGGACCGAGGGCAGGAAGCGGAACGAGTCGGGGCCGAAGTAGCCGCGACCGTCCGGCGGCCAGGCCGGCGAGGTCGTGAAGCTGCTCCAGTCGGTCACGGCCACGGAGCGCTCGCCGTTCGAGATCGGCCACAGGGACGGATCGGGCCCCGCCCACCACGTGTCGGGGGCGAAATCCACCATGAAGTAGCGCGTGGTCGTCCCGCCTCCGAAGCGCTCGGGGATCTGCAGCGTGACCACCTTCGGCCCGGCCGAGTAGCCGCCGGTGTCGGGAGGAGTCCAGCCGCCCACCCTCCCGTCGTCCCAGCGCAGCTTCGCGGCCTCGGCTTCGGCTCCGGGGCCGGGTCTGGCCGGGCGCCACCTCACCTCGAGATGGCTGCCCACGGGCACGGTGTCCACGGGCATCGTCCCGGCGACGTATTCGTGCGTGACCGGGAACACCTGGCGCCTGTGGACCAGCGGCTTGAAGTCCCGGCTCAGGGTGACGATCGTGCCGATCGCGTTCGCATCGAGCTCCCAGGGATGGGTCATCCGGTTGCCGGGATGCGACGAGCCTTCTCCCACGATCACCGAGGTCTCGGGAGTCGGGGTCCGGCCGATCTCGGGGCTGACGGTCTTGCGACAAGCGGGGCCGGACGCGAGGAGGGAGACGAGGAGAAGGGTTCCGAGGAACTGCGACTTCACGGCCATACCGAAACCTCCAGATCTCCCGGTCTGGGGTCTGGGTTGATGGTAGCAGCCTCAGCCGGCAGGTCAATCGCGAGTTCTGTCGGTCGCCGGGCGGGATTCGGGCCGACGCGAGTCGCTCGACCGCGTGCGCGTGAGGCGGCGCGCGCTTTGCTTCGACGATCGCGCGAGATTCTCTCTTGCGCCGAGACGGCTCATCCTCCAACATGCCGCCCCGGATGAACTCCCTGGCTGCGACGCTGACGGATCAGCACCGCTTCACCACCATCGCGCATCGGGACCACGCTTTCGTGAGCCCCATGAGCCCCGCGAAGGTGGACCAGGTGCTCTGCATGCTCGAACTGCCGCCCGGCGCGCGCGTGCTCGACGTGGGCTGCGGCAAGGGCGAGATCCTGGTCCGGCTCGCCGAGCGCTGGAGCGCGCGCGGTGAGGGCGTGGACTGGAACCCCGCGTTCATCCGCGAGGCGCGGGCGCGCGCCGAGGCCCGCGTGCCGCAGGCGGGGCTCGTCTTCCACGAGCGCGCCGCCGCCGATCATCCGGTCGAGCCGGGCGCCTTCGACGCGGCGGTCTGTGTGGGCTCGACCGAGGCGTACGGCAGCTACGAGGCCGCGTTGCGCGAGCTGGCCCGCGCGGTGAGGCCGCACGGCCGCCTGCTCGTGGGCCAGACCTTCTGGCGGCGCCACCCGCATCCGGACTATCTCGAGGTGCTGGGCGCGCGCGTGGACGACCTCTTCGATCATCCGAAGAACGTGCGGGCCGGCGAGGCGGCCGCGCTCGTGCCGATCTGCACCGCGGTGAGCACGCAGGACGAGTGGGACCTCTACGAGCTCCGCTGCCATCGCGCGGTGCAGGACTTCGTCTCGGCGCACCCCGAGGATCCCGAGGCCGAGGCGATGGGGAGCCAGAGCCGCCGCTGGCGCGAAGCCTACGAGCACTGGGGCCGCGACACACTGGGCTTCGGGCTCTACGTATTCCAGAAGCGCTAGACCGTCTTGCGGACAACGAAGCCGGGCGCGAACTTCGCGCCCGGCTCGTTCACGTTCGGCCGGATCCTGCGACTCAGGCCGCCTTCTGTTTGCGGATCGGGTGCACGGCGATCTTCACCACCTCGCCGGTCGAGACGCCGTGCGACTTGCGCCAGGCCATGCCCTCGGCGAACGCCTCCTCGAAATTCCGCCGCGCGCGGCTCGCGTCCACCTCCTCCTTGCCGCTCGGAGGCCGCGAAGCGAGCAGACGCTCGTGGAGCGCGGCCGGAGCGGTCCCGGGCAGATGGATCACCGTGTGCCCCGGGCGCGGAGCCAGCCCGGAGTCGGGGCTCCCGGTCACCGTGAACGACGTGCCGCCGACGTAGCGCGTGACCAGCTCGACCCAGTGCCCCGCCCGCGGATGCTCGTAGACGCAGGCGAGCACGCACTCCCGCACGTGCACCAGCAGGCGCACGACCACGCCGGGGAGCTGCGGCACGGTGAAGCTGCCGGCCTGCTCGTAGCCGAGCAGGATGAGCGGCTCGGTCAGGCGCTGCGCCGCGTCGGGGTCCTTCCACGACTGGAGATTCGCCTCGCGCAGCTCGATGCGGTCGGGCTGGCCCTGGAGCGCCGCCTTCCCCACCGCGCGGCCGGCTGCGAGGGCGACGAGCACGCGCCTCAGGGGATAGCCGAGAACGAGGAACGCGAGGAACAGGATCAGGTAGGTGACCATGACATCCTCCGGGGGTCGGCTCCGCGACGGTTCTCCCCCTCGTTATCGGAACGCCGGCGGGGACGATTGAGCCGGCGACGAGAGCCTTCAGAGCCTCGCGGCCACGGCCGATAACTACTCTGCCTCCCCGGCCCACGCCCCGGTCCAGGTCCGTTCGCGGCGTGGAGACCACCGTCAGGGGACGATCGTCCATGGCCCAGATCGACGACCTTCTCAAGCTCGCGGTCGAGCGCGGAGCCTCCGACCTGCACCTGAGCCCCGGCTCCCCCGCGCTCGCGCGGCTGAACGGCGCGATCGTGCCGCTCGGGACCGAGCCCCTCGCGCGCGATGCCTTGCAGCTCATGCTGCTCGAGATCGCCGACCCCGGCGCCCGCGCGCGCTTCGAGAAGACGAGCGAGGCGGACTTCGCCTACGAGCTGCCGGGCGTGATCCGGGCGCGCTGCAGCCTGTACGAGCAGGCACGCGGCATCGGGGGGGCGCTGCGGCTGCTGCCGCTCGAGATCCCGAGCTGCCATGAGCTCGGACTGCCGCCGGAGGCGGTGGATCTCGTGGATCGCCCGTTCGGTCTCGTGATCCTGAGCGGACCGCCGGGCTCTGGGCGCACGTGCACGGAGGCCGCGCTCGTCGACGCGCTGAACCGGACCGAGTGCCGGCACATCGTCACGCTCGAGGCGCCGATCGAGTTCCGGCACGCGAGCCGGAAGTCGCTCGTGGACCAGCGCGAGATCGGCCGCCACACGCCGACCCTGGCTCAGGGTCTGCGCGCGGCGCTCCACGCCGACGCGGATGTGATGGCGGTCTGCGAGCCGCGGACGACCGAGGCGATCGAGCTGGCGCTCGAGGCGGCATCGGGCCGGCTCGTGCTGCTGACCTGGACCGCCACGAGCGCCGCGCGCGCGCTGGGCGGCCTGCTCGCCGGCTTCTCCGGAGAGGCGCGGGCCCGCGTCGCCGCGCTGATCGCCGAGACGCTGGTGGCCGTCCTCGGCCACCGGCTCGTGCCCCGCGCCGACGGCCAGGGACGGACGCTCGCCCTCGAGCTGCTCGTGGGCACGCCGGAGGTCGCGGCGCTCGTGCGCGAGCAGCGGATCGCCGAGCTGGACGCGCTCCGCGAGGCCGAGATGGACGAGACGCTCGTGGGCGACACGGACGCACGCTTCATCTCTCTTCGGATCGGGACGGACGACGGGCTGAGCAAAGCCGCCTGACCGCGCGACCCGCGAGGTCGCGGAGCCGCGCGGCCGCGGGCACATCGCGCCACGCCTCGAGGCGACCCGCTCGCTGCCTGACGAAAGCCTGTCATCCGCGTCGCACCTTCGCGCGCCGGGTCCGGCCCGGAGA
>DATKKO010000133.1:0-2118 GCA_035542955.1 Terriglobales bacterium | reverse complement strand
CGATCTCGGGCGAGCGCCTCACGTATCTCGCGCTCGTCGGCCTGCTCGCGGACTACACGCGTCACTTCCAGGGCGCCGCGCGCTCCTCGCTGCTCCTCTGGCTGCTGGGCGCCGCGATGTTCCTGCCGGTGCTGGTGCTCGCGCCCTTCACCGGCGCATGGGTGGACCGGATGAACCTCAAGCGCGTGATGATCACCTCGGACTCGCTCCGCGCTCTGCTCGTCGCGCTCATCCCGGTGACCTATCTGGCCACGCACCAGATCGGGTGGGCCTACGTTCTCGTGTTCGGCCTCTTCACCTGCAACGTGTTCTTCCTGCCGGCGAAGAGCGCCATCACGCCCGAGATCGTCCCTCCTTCGCAGCTCCTGCTCGCGAACGCGCTGCTCGCCGGCGCCGGCATGGCGGGCACGGGCGCGGGTCTGATCGGAAGCTGGATCGTCGACCACCTGGGCTGGCCCCAGGCGCTGTACATCAACGCCGCGACCT
This sequence comes from Terriglobales bacterium, assembly GCA_035542955.1. GTDB lineage: Bacteria > Eisenbacteria > RBG-16-71-46 > RBG-16-71-46 > RBG-16-71-46 > JANXPZ01. Next base: position 1,632 of record DATKKO010000133.1, on the reverse strand, counting down.
ACATCGTCTCGGTGATCGCGCTCGCGATCATCCTCTATCGCCCTGCGTTGCACGCGATCTCGCGGGTCGAGGTGACGCCGCGCACCTACCTGCGCGAGGTGGTGGAAGGCTGGCGCCTGATCCGCGGCAATCCGCGCCTCCTGCTGCCGCTGACCGCCCTCGGCGCGATCTGGCTGGGCGGAGGCTTCCTGAACGTCGCCGGCAACCTGCACATCCACCACGCGGCCCGCGAGCTCGCGGGCGTCGAGCGTCTGGGCGCGCTCATGGCCGTGGCGGCCCTGGGCAGCGTGCTCGGCACCTGGTGGGTCCATCGCATCGGCGGCTCGCTGCCGCGACACTGGATCCTCTCCGGCGGGCTGCTGCTGGGAGCGACGAGCCTGGTGGGGTTCGCGCTCTCGACCCGCTTCGCCGTGTTCACGGTGGTGAGCTTCTTCGTGGGCATCGGGGCCGCGCCGCTGTTCGTGCTCCCGGAGACGATGCTGCAGGAGGCGACCGAGCTGCGACAGCGCGGCCGCATCTTCAGCTCGCGCGATTTCCTCATGCGCCTGCTGTTCCTCGCGGGCCAGACGGTGGCGGGCATCGGGGTGCCGCTCGTCGGCACGACCGCGACCCTGCTGCTGGTCGCGGGCGCCCTGGCGCTGGTCGGCGCGCTGAGCTTCGCGATGGGACAACGACAGAGGGAGCCGGCCGCGGCCTGACCGCGCGGCGCCGAATCTCAGGGGGTCCCGCTGTCCGTCCGGTCCCCGGCGATCGGCAGCAGATCGACGCCCCAGCGCTCGCGCAGCGCCTCGCGGAACGCCGAGGGATCGGCCGCTCCGCCGGCGCGCTGCCGGAATCGCTCGTAGGCCTCCATGAGCGCCGGGCCGTAGGCGGCGAAGAGCCGGCGCTCGGCGGCGGCGCGCGCGAGGGCCTCGCCCTCGCGATCCGACAGCTCCGCGATCACGGTCCGCGCCTCCGCGAGCGCGTCGATTCCCGCGGGCGGCGTGGGGGCCATGTCCAACGACTCGCGCGGCGGCGGCGGCTCGGGCGACGCGGACGACACCGGGGACGAGGGGGGCTCGGCGGACCTGGAGGCCTCCACCCGCCCGCCGGGCGCGACGGTGAACGGCTGCCCGCATCGCGGACAGCGCACCCGCGCCCCGCCGGATCCCATCAGCTCCTCGGGCAGGAGATAGCCGGTCGAGCAACTCGGACACGCGACGATCATGCGCCTATTGTGCCTGAAATCGCCGCGTCCGCAAACCGCGTCGCGGCTCCCGCGCCAGGCCGCATGCGTGGGGGGCGGACCGGGGGCGACGACGGAGCCCGACCGCGCGGGCGGGCGTCATCCGGTCAGCGCCACCTCGAGCGGCTCGCGGTAGTCGGCGAGCAGCTTGGCGCGGAGCGGAGCATGACCGGGCTGCAGGAGCTGCGGATCCGCGGCGACCAGCCCGCGCGCGCTGGCCCGCGCCTCGGCGAGCAGCGCCTCGTCGCGCGCGAGGTCGACGAGCTTGAATCGCGGCAGGCCGCTCTGTCGGATGCCCCACATCTCCCCGGGACCGCGGAGCTTCAGGTCGGCCTCGGCCAGACGAAAGCCGTCGTTCGTCGTCGCCATGAGCCCGAGGCGCTCGCGCGCGGTGGCCGAGGCCCCCG
>DATKKO010000132.1:0-8135 GCA_035542955.1 Terriglobales bacterium | reverse complement strand
GCTTCGGCTCGGCGACGATCGTGACGGGCGCGCCGCGCCGCGCGCCGGCGGTGCCCGACTCCTCGATCGTCGAGGACGACCTCACCGGCCAGCGCCGCGTGGCGCTGATCGACCGCGCGAACCGGCTGCGCTGGGAGCCGGTCGCGCTCGGACAGGCGGAGGGCGGCTGGCACGAGCTGCTCTCCCCGCGGCTCGCCGCCGGCACGCGCGTGGCGGTCGAGGGCCAGCTCGGGTTGCCCGCGGGCACGCGGGTCCAGCCGCGGCCGTGACCGGGTTCTTCGACTTCCTGCGCGAGCAGCGCCGGGCGCTGCTCGCCGCGATCGCGGCGGCCGTGGTGCTCGGGGCTTGGCTCACGTTCGGCATGCCGGCCGCGATCCTGCCCGAGGTCACGTTCCCGCGGGTCAAGGTGATCGCCGAGAGCGGCGAGCGCCCCGCGGCCGAGATGCTGCGCGCGGTCACCATGCCGCTCGAGGCCTCGCTGCGGCGCGTCCCCGATCTCCAGGAGATGCGCTCGATCACGAGCCGCGGCTCGGCCGAGATCAACCTCGATTGCTCCTGGGGCACGAACATGAACCTCGCGCTCCAGCGGGTGCAGGCGCAGCTCGGCGCGGTGCGCGGCAGCCTGCCGGCGGGCACCACGCTGGAGGCGGAGCTCATGAGCCCCGTGCTGTTCCCGGTGCTCGGCTTCTCGCTCACCTCGCGCACGCGCAGCCTCGCCGAGCTGCGCGATCTCGCGGTGATGCGGCTCCAGCCCGAGATCTCGCGCCTGCCCGGCGTGTCGCAGGTCGTGGTGCAGGGCGGGGACCAGCTCGAGGCGCGCGTCATGCTCGATCCGGCCGAGCTCGAGGGCCGCGGGCTCGACGCGCCCACCGTGGCCGACGCGATCGATCGCGCGGCCACGCTCGAGAGCGTGGGGTTGCTCGACGCGAACCGCGAGCTGTACCTGACCATCGCCGACGCGCGGCCGCCGAACCTCGACTCGCTCGCGGCGGTGCCGATCCCCGTGGAGGGCGGGCCGCCGGTGCCCTTGGGGCGGCTCGGCACGATCACGCTCGCGCCCGCGCCCCAGTTCACGCGCTACGTCGCGCGCGGGCGCGACGCCGTGCTCGTGAACCTGCTGCGCCAGCCGGCGGCGAGCACGATCGATCTGTCGCGCGCGGCGCATCGCTGGTTCGACCAGCACCGCTCGGTGCTGCCCGCGGACGTCGTGGTCCAGACCTTCTACGACCAGGCGGAGCTGGTGCGGAGCGCCGTGGACAACGTCCGCGACAGCCTGATCGTGGGCGCGCTCATGGCGGTGATCGTGGTCGTGCTCTTCCTCTGGAGCCTGCGTCTCGGCCTCGCGGGCGCGCTGCTGCTGCCGGGCAGCATCGGGCTGACGCTGCTCGGCCTCTCGGCCGCCCGCCATTCGCTCAATCTCATGACCCTGGGCGGCATCGCGGCCGCCGTCGCGCTCGTGCTCGACGACGCGGTCGTGGTCGTCGAGCACCTCGAGCACGAGCTGCGCGGGGCACGCGCCGGAGGCGGGTCCGCGGGCGCGGTCTCGCGGGCGATGGCGGCGATCCTGCCCACGCTCGTGGGCTCGAGCCTGTGCACGATCGCGATCTTCATCCCCTTCATGTACCTCGGCGGCGTGGCCGGCGCGTTCTTCCGCGTGCTCGCGCTCTCGGTCACGCTCATGCTCACCACCTCGCTGCTGCTCTGCGTGACGCTGCTCCCGCTCTTCGGCACGCGCCTCGGCGCGCGCGCGCGGCCGCCGGCCCGGGACGAGCCGGGGCGCCTGCTGCGCTCGGCCACGCGCCACGCCTGGGTGGCCATCGTGCCGCCGCTCGTGCTGATCGCGGCGATCCCGCTGCTCCAGGCCGGCGTGGGCACGGGCTTCCTCCCCGAGATGGACGAGGGCTCGCTCATCCTCGACTACGTCGCCCCGCCCGGCACCTCGGTCAGCGAGACCGACCGCATGCTCCGCGAGATCGAGGCCGATCTGGACTCGATCCCCGAGATCCGGGCCTGGTCGCGGCGCACCGGCAACCAGCTCGGGTTCTTCATCACCGAGCCCAACACCGGCGACTACGTGCTGCGGCTCGGGGCCCCCACGCGCGTGGCGCGTGGGTCCGGACGTCGCCGGCCGGCCGACGAGATCGCGGACGACCTGCGCGCGCGTATCAACGCCGCGCATCCCACGCTCGAGATCGAATTCGGCCAGCTCATCGAGGACGTGATCGGCGACCTCACCACCAGCCCGCAGCCGATCGAGGTGCGCGTGTTCGGCGAGGACCGCGCGCTGGTCGAGCCGCGCGCGCGCGACGCCGCCGAGCGGATCGCGCGCATCCGCGGCGTGGTCGACGTGAAGAGCGGCGTGGTCGTGAGCGGGCCGAATCTCTCGATCGTGCCCGGGCCGCTCGCCCGCCGCGACGGGCTCGACGCCGAGACGCTGGCGAAGGCGACCGAGCCGTACCTGCAGGGCATCGAGGCGGGTCAGATCCAGCGCGGCGTCCGCGCCTGGCCGATCCGCGTGCTGCTGCCGCTGCGCTCGGGCGACACGGGGCCCTGGCGGCTCGACGATGCGCGGGTGCCGGTCGCGCGCGGACAGTGGGCGCGGCTGGGCGACCTGGCCACGCTGCGGGTCGAGCCCGGCGAGACCGAGATCGTCCGCGACAACCAGCGCACGATGGTCGACGTGACGGCCCGGCTCTCGGGCCGCGACCTCGGCTCGGCCATGGCCGAGATCCAGCGCACGCTGCGCCGCGACCTGCCGCTCGGACCGGGCATGAGCCTGCGCTACGCCGGCATGTGGGCCGAGCAGCAGTCGTCCTTCCAGGGCCTGACCGCGGTGCTCGTGGGCGCGACCGCGGCGGTGCTGCTCGTGCTGCTCTTCGCCTTCCGCTCGTGGCGCCACGCGCTCGTGGTGGTGCTGGTCGCGATCGCGTCGCTGGCGGGAGCGTTCCTCGCGCTGCGGCTCACCGGCGCGACCTTCAACGTGGCGAGCTTCGTCGGCTCGATCATGGTGGTGGGCATCGTCGGCGAGAACGCCTTCTTCCTCGTCGCCGAGCACCGCGGCGGGCTCGCACGCGGCCTGTCGCCGGCCGCCGCGGCCGCCGCGGCCGCGAAGCGCCGCACTCGTCCCGTGCTGATGACCACGGTGGGCGGCGTGGCGGCGCTGTCGCCGCTCGCCTTCGGCGTGGGCTCGGGCGCCGCGCTGCTCCGGCCGCTCGCGATCGCGGTCGTGGGCGGCTTCATGCTCTCCGCGTTTCTCCTGCTGCTCGTCCTGCCGGCGCTGCTCGCGCGCTGCGGGTCGGATCGCGTTTCGCCGGCCGCGGAGCCGGCGCTCGAATGAACGGGAGGATGCGATGACGGTCCGCCGCGCCATCCATGCCGCGCTCTTCGCCCTGCTCGTGGGGTTCGCCGCCTCGGCGCCGGCGCCCGACCCGGTCACCTACGACTTCGTGCTGGCGGGCGGCCGCGTGGTCGACGGCACCGGCGTCCCGTGGGGGCGCGCCGACGTGGGCCTCCGGGGCGATCGCATCGCCGCGATCGGCGATCTCTCGGGTGCGTCCGCGCGCGCGCGGATCGACGCGCGCGGCCTGGTCGTCTGCCCCGGCTTCATCGACCTGCTCGGGCAATCGGAGCTGTACCTGCTCGCCGACGGCCGCGACGCCAGCAAGATCCTGCAGGGCGTGACGACCGAGATCACGGGCGAGGGCACGGCGGTCGCGCCGATGAACGCGCGCATGTGGCGCCTCTACTCCGCGGGCACGCCGCTCGAGGGGCGCCCGTGCCCCTGGACCACGCTCGACGGCTACTTCGCCGCGTTCGAGCGCGCGCGGCCGGCCGTGAACCTCGGCACCTTCGTGGGGCTCGGGGGCGTGCGGGATTCCGTGATCGGGCGCACCGACCGCGCGGCCACGCCCGCAGAGCTCGAGCGCATGCGGCGGCTCGTGGCCGAGGCGATGGAGCAGGGGGCGCTCGGAGCGAGCGCCGCGCTCCAGTACGTGCCCGACCGCTTCCTGCGCACGGACGAGCTGATCGCGCTCACGCGCGAGGCCGCGCGGCGCGGCGGCGTCTTCTTCGTCCACCAGCGCTCGGAGGGGAACCGGATCTTCGCCTCGCTCGACGAGGAGTTCACGATCGCCGAGCGCGCGCCGGTCGCGGTCGAGATCTGGCACCTGAAGACCGCGTATCGCGCGAACTGGGGCCGCATGCCCGAGGTCCTGCGCCGCATCGAGCGCGCGCGCGAGCGCGGTCTCGACGTCACCGCCGACGCGTACCCCTACGCGCGCGCGATGAACGGGCTCGACGCCTGCCTGCCCGTGTGGGCGCGCGAGGGCGAGCTGGCGCAGGAGCTGGCGCGGCTGCGCGACCCGACGCTGCGCGCGCGGATCCGGCGCGAGATGGCGGACAGCGCGGCCGCGGGCTGGGAGAACCAGTGGTACGGCTCGGGCGGGGCGGACGGCGTGATGCTGGTCGCGGCCACCGCGCCCGAGGTGAAGCGCTACGTGGGGCTCTCGTTCGCCGAGATCGGCCGCCGCCGCAACGAGGACCCGCGGGACGCGGTCATGGACCTCGTGCTCGCGGACAGCGCGCGCAGCTATTGCGTGACCTCGATCATGCGCGAGGACGACGTGCGCTCCGCGCTGGCGGACCCGCGGGTGAGCGTGTGCACGGACGCGCAGGGCCTCGCGACCGACGGCCCGCTCGCCACGTACGGGAACCATCCCCGCGCGTTCGGGACGTTCCCGCGCATCCTCGGCCGGTACGTGCGCGAGGAGCGTCTCCTCCGGCTCGAGGAGGCGATCCGCAAGATGACCTCGCAGCCCGCGCACCGCGTGGGGCTCGCCGACCGCGGCATCCTGCGGCCGGGGATGGCCGCGGACGTCGTGGCCTTCGATCCCGCGGCGATCCGCGACGTCGCCACCTACGAGAACCCGCGGCAGTACGCGATCGGCATCCGGCACGTGTTCGTGAACGGGCGCCCGGTCGTGCGGGACGGACGCATCACCGACGAGCGGCCGGGCCGCGTGCTGCGCGGCCCCGGGTGGAAGGCGCGCCCGGGCTCCGACTAGGCTCTGCCTGCTTCAGAGCCTCCGCGCCGGAGCGGAACTCCCGCACGAGCCCGCCCTCGGATCCGCCGGCGCCGGGCTTCTTGTGAGCGGCGCACGGCGCCTCTATCATCGTTCGCCTCGCCCTCGTGGGAGTCCGAATCCGGAGATCGAATGCCCCGTCCACCGCATGTCGCGTACTTCTGCATGGAGTTCGGCCTCCACGAGTCCTTCCCCATCTACTCCGGCGGGCTCGGCATCCTGGCCGGCGACTTCATCAAGGCGGCGGCGGATCTCAAGCTCCCGGTGATCGGGCTCGGGCTGCTCTGGGAGCACGGCTACAGCACGCAGCACATCGGTCCCGACGGCCAGCCCTACGAGGAGTTCCCGCGCTACGACCACTCGTTCCTGCGGGACACGGGCGTGCACGTGCGGGTGAGCGTGCGCGGCACCGAGGTGCCCTGCAACGTCTGGGTCACGACGCGCTACGGCCACGTCCCGCTCTATCTGATCCAGCCCGCGCGGACCGAGGACCGCTGGATCACGAACCGGCTCTACGAGGCGGGCACCGACGTGCGCATCGCGCAGGAGATGCTGCTCGGCATCGGGGGCGCGCGCGTGCTCACCTGGCTCGGCGTGCCGGTCTCGACCTACCACTTCAACGAGGGGCACGCCGTGTTCGCCGGCGTCGAGATGATCGCCGCGCGCATGGAGGCCGGCCAGACCTTTCCCGAGGCCTGGGACGCGACCCGGCGCGAGATCGTGTTCACCACGCACACCCCGGTGAAGGCGGGCAACGAGGAGCACTCGCTCAAGGACCTGCGCCGCCTCGGCGCCTGTCTCCAGCTCTCGGGCGCCGAGATGCGCGCGATCGGCGGCGACCCGTTCAACATGACCGTGGCCGGGCTGCGGCTGGCGCGGCGGGCGAACGCCGTCTCCCGGCTCCACGGCGAGACCGCGCGCACGATGTGGAGGCACATCTCCGGCGGCGCCGAGATCGTCGCGGTCACGAACGGCGTGCACGTGCCCACCTGGCAGTCGCCGATCGTGCGCGTGGCCGCGCAGGATCCGGCGCGGCTGTGGGAGGCGCACCTGTTCCACAAGCGCGAGCTGCTCGCCGAGATCGAGCGCCGCAAGGGCCTGCGCCTTGCCGAGGAGGGACTCGTCATCGGCTTGGCGCGTCGCGCGGCCGGGTACAAGCGGCCCGACCTGATCCTGCGCGACGAGGGGCTGCTCGCGCGGCTCACCGCGCGCGGCGTGCACGTCGTGCTGGCGGGCAAGGCGCACCCCGACGACAAGTTCGGCAAGACGATCGTGGCCCGCATGGTGAACGCCGAGCGCCGGCATCCGGGCGAGGTCGCCTATCTCGAGAACTACGACATGGCGCTGGGCCGGATGCTGACGCGCGGCTGCGACGTGTGGCTCAACAACCCGATCCGGCCGCTCGAGGCGTGCGGGACCTCGGGCATGAAGGCGGCGATGAACGGCCTGCTCAACGTCAGCATCCTCGACGGCTGGTGGCCCGAGGGCTGCGAGCACGGCGTGAACGGCTGGGCCATCGGCGACGGCGACTCGGGCGACGACGAGAAGGATCTGGCCGCGCTCAGCCGCGTGCTCGAGAACGAGGTCCTGCCCGCCTGGGAGGAACGCGAGCGCTGGCTCGCGATGATGCAGGCGAGCGTCACGATGGGCGTGCAGAAGTTCTCCGCCGAGCGGATGCTGCGCGACTACTTCGCGAAGCTCTACCCGGCCGCCGACACCGAGGCGCTCCACGCGCAGGGCGGCGAGGCCGCGAGCGGGTAGATCGCACTCTCGAAAAAAAAGAGCTTGACAGCCGCGAGCGAGCTTCTTTCGCGAACGCGCGGCGGAGCTTGTCACTCCTCGCCAGAACGCGCAGGATGACCGCACGCGTGCGATCGCGGCCCAGGACCACAACGAAACGGTTCCGCGGCGCGCGGTGAGGCGCACGGGCATTCCAGAGCCTCCGGAAACCGCGTGATAGAGAAGATGCGCCTCCGGCGACCCGCCCCCGCGGAGCATCGCCGTGAACACCTACTCTCTCTCCCACCTCTCCGACGCCACCCTCGTTCGCGACCTGACCACGCTGGTTCATCGCGAGCGCGCCACCACAGCCGAGCTTCTCGCCCATCTCGCCGAGTTCGATGAGCGCAAGCTGTACCTGCCCGCGGGGTATCCGTCGATGTATGCGTACTGCGTCGGCGATCTCCGGCTCTCGGAGGACGAGGCGTGCAAACGCATCCGCGCCGCCCGAGCCTGCCGGCAGTTCCCGATCCTGTTCGAGGCACTGGCCGAAGGCCGCCTGCACTTGAGCGCCGTGGTGATGCTGGCGCCCTACTTCACCCGGGAGACCGTGGACGAGCTGATCGCGGCCGCCACGCACCAGAGCAAGGCGGGTGTGGAGCAACTCATCGCAGACCGGTTCCCGCGCTCGGAGCTGCTCCAGCTCGTGCAGCCGCTCCCCGTGGCACGGGACGGGTCATCCGCTCCGGAGCGGATCGAGTCCGGTGCTGAACCATCCGCCCCGGGGCGGATAGAAACCTTGTGCACGCCGCCAAAGGCGACCCCGATCGCCTCGGAGCGCTATGCCCTCCAGGTCACGATCGGCAAGGAGGCCCACGACGCGCTCCAGTACGCCCAGGCCCTGCTCGGCCACCGGATCCCCTCCGGCGATCTGGCCGCGGTGCTCGAGCGGCTGATCCAGCTCGGCGTCCGCCAGCTCGAGCGCCGCACGTTCGCCGCGACCCCGTGCCCGCGCCGGCCGAGGCCACACGCCGGCGCCAACCCGCGCCACATCCCGGCCGAGGTGAAGCGCGCGGTGTGGGAGCGTGACGGGGGCCAATGCTCTTTCGTGAGCACGAGCGGGCACCGCTGCCCCACGCGGACGAGGTTGGAGTTCGACCATATCGAGGAGGCGGCTCGCGGCGGGCAGGCAACTGTGGAGAACGTCCGCCTGCGTTGCCGGGCCCACAACCAGTATGGCGCCGACCACACCTTCGGGAGCGGGTTCATGCGCCGCAAGCGCGAGGAGGCGCGGGCCACCGCGAAGGAGCGCAGGCCTAGGAGCGTCGCGCCCGA